>NZ_JBLVOL010000059.1:145020-167590 GCF_053543755.1 Achromobacter semiaridum
TCGTTGACGGTCACGGTGATGGTGTCGGTCACCTGCTGGCCTTCCTTCAGGCCCTGGACGCTGGCGCTGGTGTTATTAAGCGTGTAGGTCCACTTGCCACCCGAATCCACCACAAACGTGCCATACGTGCCGGCGCCGTTGTTGCTGACGGACCAGGTGTGCGTGTCGGTGAGGTCGATGTCCGTCTTGGTCAGTTGGCCATTGGCGGTCAGCGTGCCGTCTTCCTTCACGGCGCCCGTGGCGTTGCCCGCGATGGTCGGGGCGTCATTCGTGCCCGTCACCGTCACGGTGATCACTTGCGTGGCGGTGCCGCCATGGCCGTCGTTGACGGTCACGGTGATGGTGTCGGTCACCTGCTGGCCTTCCTTCAGGCCCTGGACGCTGGCGCTGGTGTTATTAAGCGTGTAGGTCCACTTGCCACCCGAATCCACCACAAACGTGCCATACGTGCCGGCGCCGTTGTTGCTGACGGACCAGGTGTGCGTGTCGGTGAGGTCGATGTCCGTCTTGGTCAGTTGGCCATTGGCGGTCAGCGTGCCGTCTTCCTTCACGGCGCCCGTGGCGTTGCCCGCGATGGTCGGGGCGTCATTCGTGCCCGTCACCGTCACGGTGATCACTTGCGTGGCGGTGCCGCCATGGCCGTCGTTGACGGTCACGGTGATGGTGTCGGTCACCTTTTGGCCATCCGCCAGGCCTTGCACCTTGGCATTGGCGTTGTCCAGCGTGTAGGTCCACTTGCCGTTCGCATCCACCACAAAGGCGCCATACGTGCCCTTGCCGGCGTTGTTCAGCGACCAGGTGTGGGTGTCCGTCGTGTCGACGTCCGTCTTGGTCAACTGGCCGCTGACCACTTGCGTACCATCTTCGGTCACGCCGCCGGTGATGACGCCGCCCAGGGCCGGAGCGTCGTTCGTGCCGGTAACGGTGATCGTGATGGTTTGCTGCGCCGTGCCGCCATGGCCGTCGTCGACGGTCACGGTAACGGTGTCGGTCACTTGCTGGCCATCGGCCAGGGCTTGCACCTTGGCGTTGGCGTTGTCCAGCGTGTACGTCCACTTGCCGGCGCTGTCCACCGTCAGCGTGCCGTACGTGCCCTTGCCGTTGTTGCCGACCGACCAGGTGTGCGTGTCGGTAGCGTCAACGTCGGCCTTGGTTAGCTGGCCGGTGACCACTTGCGTGCCGTCTTCCTTGACGGCGCCATTGGCCACGCCGCCGATGGTCGGGGCGTCGTTGGAACCGGTGACCGTAACAACCACTTGCTGCTGCGCCGTACCGCCATGGCCATCGTCGACGGTTACGGTGATGGTGTCCGTCACCTGTTGGCCAGCGGCCAGGGCTTGCACCTTGGCGCTGGTGTTGTCCAGGTTGTACGTCCACTTGCCCGTGGCATCGACCGAGAACGTGCCGTACGTACCCTTGCCGGCGTTGTTGACCGACCAGGTGTGCGTGTCGGTCGTGTCAACGTCGATCTTGGACAGCTGACCCGACACGCTGCTCTGCGCGGCATCTTCCGTCAATGCGCCGGTGGACGCACCCGAGATGGTCGGGGCATCGTTGGTGCCGTTGATCGTGATGGTGATGTCTTGCGTGGCGGTGCCGCCATGGCCGTCGTCGACGGTCACGGTGATGGTGTCGGTCACCTGTTGGCCGGCGGCCAGGGCTTGTACCTTGGCGCTGGTGTTGTCCAGGTTGTAAGTCCACTTGCCGTTCGCATCGACCGAGAACGTGCCGTAGGTGCCCTTGCCGGCGTTGTTCACCGACCAGGTGTGCGTGTCGGTCGCGTCAACATCGGTCTTGGACAACTGCCCCGAGATGCTGTTGGGCGCAGTATCTTCCTTGACCGTGCCGACGGACGTGCCCGAGATCGTCGGAGCATCGTTGGAGCCGTTGACCGTGATCGTGATCGTCTTTTGCGCCGTACCGCCATGGCCGTCGTCAACGGTCACGGTGATGGTGTCCGTCACCTGTTGGCCGGCAGCCAGGGCTTGCACCTTGGCGCTGGTGTTGTCCAGGTTGTAGGTCCACTTGCCGTTCGCATCGACCGAGAACGTGCCGTAGGTGCCCTTGCCGGCGTTGTTCACCGTCCAGGTGTGCGTGTCGGTCGCGTCAACATCGGTCTTGGTCAGTTGGCCGGTGACGCTCGATTGCGTTGCATCTTCGGTGACCGCGCCGGTGGACGTACCCGAGATCGCCGGCGCGTCGTTGGTACCGGTGACCGTGATCGTGACGGTTTGCTGCGCCGTACCGCCATGGCCGTCGTTGACGGTCACGATGATGGTGTCCGTCACCTGTTGGCCGGCAGCCAGGGCTTGTACCTTGGCGCTGGTGTTGTTCAGGTTGTAGGTCCAGTTGCCATTGCCATCAACGGAGAACGAACCATACGTGCCCTTGCCATCGTTGTTGACGGTCCAGCTATGCGTGTCGGTCGTGTCGACGTCGGCGACATTCAGCTTGCCGGTGGCGACCAAGGAGCCGTCTTCGGTGACGGCGCCGTCGGCCTTGCCGGTCACGACGGGGATGTCGTTGGTACCGACGATCGTGACAACGACCTGACCCGTCGTGCCGTCAGCGGTGGTGACGGTAAACGTTTCGGTCAGGGTCTTGCCAGCGCCCAGGCCTTGGACAGCCGGGTCGTTGTTGGTCAGGTTGTACGTCCACGCGCCGTTCGCGCCGACGGAGAACGTGCCGTGTTGGCCAGGAGCGTTCGTTTGAACTTGGAACACGGCTTGGCCGACGTCCGGATCGGTGACGTCGAGCTTGCCACTCACGGAGAGCGTCTTGTCTTCGATGACTTCGCCCTTGTCGCTGTCAGGGGTAGAAGGCGTGATGATCGCGCCGTCATCCGTGCCATTGATCGTGACCGTAACGTCCTTGGTGACCACGCCGCCGTTGCCGTCGTCCACCGTGACGGTGAATGTCTCGGTGATCGATTGGCCGGTCTTCAGACCTTGGACATCCTTGTTGGCGTTGTCCAGGTTGTAGGTCCAGTTGCCGTTGCCATCAACGGAGAAGGAGCCATACGTGCCCTTGCCCTCGTTGTTAACGGTCCAGGTGTGGGTATCGGTCGTGTCGACGTCGGCGACATCCAGCTTGCCGGTGGCGACCAGCGAACCGTCTTCCGTGACGGCGCCGTCAGCCTTGCCTGTCAAGACGGGAATATCGTTCGTGCCCACGATGGTGACCACGACTTGACCCGTCGTGCCGTCAGCGGTGGTGACGGTAAACGTTTCGGTCAGGGTCTTGCCAGCGCCCAGGCCTTGGACAGCCGGGTCGTTGTTGGTCAGGTTGTACGTCCACGCGCCGTTCGCGCCGACGGAGAACGTGCCGTGTTGGCCAGGAGCGTTCGTTTGAACTTGGAACACGGCTTGGCCGGCGTCCGGATCGGTGACGTCGAGCTTGCCGCTGACGGACGACTTCTCGTCTTCAATGACTTCGCCCTTGTCGCTGTCAGGAGTAGAAGGCGTGATGATCGCGCCGTCATCCGTGCCATTGATCGTGACCGTAACGTCCTTGGTGACCACGCCGCCGTTGCCGTCGTCCACCGTGACGGTGAACGTTTCGGTGATCGATTGGCCGGACTTCAGACCCTGGACGTCCTTATTGGCGTTGTCCAGGTTGTAGGTCCAGTTGCCATTGCCATCAACGGAGAACGAACCATACGTGCCCTTGCCCTCGTTGTTCACGGCCCAGGTGTGGGTGTCGGTCGTATCGACGTCCGCGACATCCAGCTTGCCGGTGGCGACCAGCGAACCGTCTTCCGTGACGGCGCCGTCGGCCTTACCGGTCAGCACCGGAACGTCGTTCGTCCCGACGATCGTGACCACGACCTGACCCGTCGTGCCGTCAGCGGTGGTGACGGTAAACGTTTCGGTCAGAGTCTTGCCAGCGCCCAGGCCTTGGACGGCCGGGTCGTTGTTCGTGAGGTTGTACGTCCACGCGCCATTGGCGCCGACAGAGAACGTGCCGTGTTGGCCGGCCGTGTTGGTTTGCACCTGGAACACGGCTTGGCCAGCGTCCGGATCGGTGACGTCGAGCTTGCCGCTGACGGACGACTTCTCGTCTTCAATGACTTCGCCCTTGTCGCTGTCAGGCGTAGAAGGCGTGATGATCGCGCCGTCATCGGTACCGTTAATCGTGACCGTAACGTCCTTGGTGACCACGCCGCCGTTGCCGTCGTCCACCGTGACGGTGAACGTTTCGGTGATCGATTGGCCGGACTTCAGACCCTGAACGTCCTTATTGGCGTTGTCCAGGTTGTAGGTCCAGTTGCCATTGCCGTCGACGGAGAAGGAGCCATACGTTCCCTTGCCCTCGTTGTTAACCGTCCAGGTGTGGGTATCGGTCGTGTCGACGTCGGCCACATCCAGCTTGCCGGTTGCAACCAGCGAACCGTCTTCGGTAACTGCACCATCAGCCTTGCCGGTCACGACGGGGATGTCGTTGGTACCGACGATCGTGACCACGACCTGACCGGTCGTGCCGTCAGCGGTGGTGACGGTAAACGTTTCGGTCAGGGTCTTGCCAGCGCCCAGGCCTTGGACAGCCGGGTCGTTGTTGGTCAGGTTGTACGTCCATGCGCCGTTTGCGTCGACAGAGAACGTGCCGTGTTGGCCGGCCGTGTTGGTTTGAGCCTGGAACACGGCTTGGCCGGCGTCCGGATCGGTGACGTCGAGCTTGCCGCTGACGGACGACTTCTCGTCTTCAATGACTTCGCCCTTGTCGCTGTCAGGGGTAGACGGGGTGATGATCGCGCCGTCATCGGTACCGTTAATCGTGACCGTAACGTCCTTAGTGACGACGCCGCCGTTGCCATCATCGACCGTGACGGTGAACGTTTCGGTAATCGACTGGCCCGTCTTCAGACCTTGGACATCCTTATTGGCGTTGTCCAGGTTGTAGGTCCAGTTGCCATTGCCATCAACGGAGAAGGAGCCATACGTGCCCTTGCCGTCGTTGTTAACGGCCCAGGTGTGGGTGTCGGTCGTGTCGACGTCCGCGACATCCAGCTTGCCGGTGGCCACCAGCGAACCGTCTTCGGTGACTGCACCGTCGGCCTTGCCGGTCAGCACCGGAATGTCGTTCGTGCCCACAATGGTGACTACGACTTGACCCGTCGTGCCGTCAGCGGTCGTAACCGTGAAGGTTTCCGTCAGGGTCTTGCCAGCGCCCAGGCCTTGGACGGCCGGGTCGTTGTTGGCCAGGTTGTACGTCCACGCGCCATTGGCACCGACAGAGAACGTACCGTGTTGGCCAGGAGCGTTCGTCTGAACTTGGAACACGGCTTGGCCGACGTCCGGATCGGTGACGTCGAGCTTGCCGCTGACGGACGACTTCTCGTCTTCAATGACTTCGCCCTTGTCGCTGTCGGGCGTAGACGGGGTGATGATCGCGCCGTCATCCGTGCCATTGATCGTGACCGTAACGTCCTTGGTGACCACACCGCCATTGCCGTCGTCCACCGTGACGGTGAACGTTTCGGTAATCGACTGGCCCGTCTTCAGACCCTGGACGTCCTTATTGGCGTTGTCCAGGTTGTACGTCCAGTTGCCATTGCCATCCACGGAGAACGAGCCGTACGTACCCTTGCCGTCGTCGTTAACCGTCCAGCTATGCGTGTCGGTCGTGTCGACGTCGGCCACATCCAGCTTGCCGGTTGCAACCAGCGAACCGTCTTCGGTAACTGCACCATCAGCCTTGCCGGTCACGACGGGGATGTCGTTGGTCCCGACGATCGTGACCACGACCTGACCCGTCGTGCCGTCAGCGGTCGTAACCGTGAAGGTTTCGGTCAGGGTCTTGCCAGCGCCCAAGCCTTGGACAGCCGGGTCATTGTTCGTGAGGTTGTACGTCCACGCGCCATTGGCGCCGACAGAGAACGTACCGTGTTGGCCAGGAGCGTTCGTCTGAACTTGGAACACGGCTTGGCCGACGTCCGGATCGGTGACGTCGAGCTTGCCGCCCACGGAGAGCGTCTTGTCTTCGATGACTTGGCCCTTGTCGCTGTCAGGCGTGGAAGGGGTGATGATCGCGCCGTCATCGGTACCGTTAATCGTGACCGTAACGTCCTTGGTGACCACGCCGCCGTTGCCATCATCGACCGTGACGGTGAACGTTTCAATAATCGACTGGCCCGTCTTCAGCCCCTGGACGTCCTTGTTGGCGTTGTCCAGGTTGTAGGTCCAGTTGCCATTGCCATCAACGGAGAACGAACCGTACGTACCCTTGCCGCCGTTGTTAACCGTCCAGCTATGCGTATCGGTCGTGTCGACGTCCGCGACATCCAGCTTGCCCGTTGCCACGAGCGTGCCGTCTTCGGTGACTGCACCATCGGCCTTGCCGGTCAGCACCGGAATGTCGTTCGTGCCCACGATGGTGACCACGACCTGACCCGTCGTGCCGTCAGCGGTCGTAACCGTGAAGGTTTCGGTCAGGGTCTTGCCAGCGCCCAAGCCTTGGACAGCCGGGTCATTGTTCGTGAGGTTGTACGTCCACGCGCCATTGGCACCGACAGAGAACGTACCGTGTTGGCCAGGAGCGTTCGTTTGAACTTGGAACACGGCTTGGCCGACGTCCGGATCGGTGACGTCGAGCTTGCCGCTGACGGACGACGTCTTGTCTTCAATGACTTCGCCCTTGTCGCTGTCAGGCGTAGACGGAGTGATGATCGCGCCGTCATCCGTGCCATTGATCGTGACCGTAACGTCCTTGGTGACCACACCGCCATTGCCGTCGTCCACCGTGACGGTGAACGTTTCGGTGATCGATTGGCCGGACTTCAGACCCTGGACGTCCTTATTGGCGTTGTCCAGGTTGTAGGTCCAGTTGCCCGACGAGTCGATGGAGAACGAGCCGTACGTGCCCTTGCCGTCGTCGTTAACCGTCCAGCTATGCGTGTCGGTCGTATCGACGTCGGCGACATCCAGCTTGCCGGTGGCGACCAGCGAACCGTCTTCCGTGACGGCGCCGTCAGCCTTGCCGGTCACGACGGGGATGTCGTTGGTACCGACGATCGTGACCACGACCTGACCGGTCGTGCCGTCAGCGGTGGTGACGGTAAACGTTTCGGTCAGGGTCTTGCCAGCGCCCAGGCCTTGGACAGCCGGGTCGTTGTTGGTCAGGTTGTACGTCCATGCGCCGTTTGCGTCGACAGAGAACGTGCCGTGTTGGCCGGCCGTGTTGGTTTGCACCTGGAACACGGCTTGGCCGGCGTCCGGATCGGTGACGTTGAGCTTGCCGTCAACAGACAGCGTCTTGTCTTCGATCACTTCGCCCTTGTCAGCGCCCGGAGCTCCCGGAGTGATGATCGCGCCGTCATCGGTACCGTTGATCGTGACCGTAACGTCCTTGGTGACCACGCCGCCGTTGCCGTCGTCCACCGTGACGGTGAACGTTTCGGTGATCGATTGCCCGGACTTCAGACCCTGAACGTCCTTATTGGCGTTGTCCAGGTTGTAGGTCCAGTTGCCGTTGCCATCAACGGAGAACGATCCGTACGTGCCCTTGCCCTCGTTGTTAACGGTCCAGGTGTGGGTATCGGTCGTGTCGACGTCAGCCACATCCAGCTTGCCCGAGACGACAAGGCTGCCGTCTTCCGTGACTGCACCGTCGGCCTTGCCCGTCAGCACCGGAACGTCGTTGGTCCCGACGATCGTGACCACGACCTCGCCCGTCGTGCCGTCCGCCGTCGTGACCGTAATGGTTTCCGTCAGCGTTTTGCCCGCGCCCAGGCCTTGGACGGCCGGATCGCTGTTATTCAGGTTGTACGTCCAGTTGCCGTTGGCATCGATCGAGAACGTGCCGTGCGTGGTGGTGGCGTTCGTCTGAACCTGGAACACCGCTTGACCAGCGTCCGGGTCGGTGACTTCCAACTTGCCGCCGACCGACAGCTTCTCGTCTTCGACGACCTGGCCCGCGTCAGCACCCGGTGCCCCCGGGGTAATGACTGCGCCGTCATCCGTGCCGTTAATCGTGACGGTGACCACTTGCGTTGTCACGCCGCCGTTGCCGTCGTTGACCGTGACGGTGAACGTCTCGGTCAAGGTCTGGCCGGCGATCAGTGCCTGGACGGCGGGGTTGGTGTTGACCAGGTTGTAGGTCCACGTGCCGTCGGCCGCGATGGTTAGCGCGCCGTATTGGCCGGCGCCGTTGTCGTTGACGGACCACGTGTGCGTGTCGGAAGTGTCGACGTCAGCCACGTCCAGCTTGCCGGTGGCGACCAGGGCCGTGTCTTCGGCGACCGCGCCAGCGGCTTGCCCGCTGATCGTGGGGACGTCGTTGGTGCCCTGGATGGTGACGGTGACCGTGCCGGCCGTTCCGTCAGCCGTGGTGACCGTGAAGGTCTCGGTCAGGGTCTCGCCAACAGCCAGCGCCTGCACGCGGGCATCGTTGTTGTTCAGGTTGTAGACCCACGCGCCGCTGGCGTCGATCGAGAACGTGCCGTGCTGGCCGGCTTGGCCGGATTGCACGACAAAGCGGGCTTCGCCGTTGTCCACGTCGGTGACGTTCAGCTTGCCGTTGGCGGTGAAGGTGGTGTCTTCCTTGACCGTGCCGGCGTCGTCGCCGGCGTTGGCCGGGGTGATCTGGGCTGGGTCGTTCACGCCGACGATCGTCACTTCGACGGTGGCAGTGGACGTTGCGCCGCTGGGATCGGTGACCGTGTACGAAATCGTGCTGGTGGCGGTCTGGCCGGCGGGCAGGTTCTGGAAGCCCGTGCCGGGCGTGAAGACGTAGCTGCCGTCGGGCAGAACGGTGAACGTGCCGCCGTTGGAGCCGTTGACGGTGACGCCGCCCGCGGTCATGGGCCGGCCGCTGACAGACACGATGGCCAAGGGATCGCCGTCGGGATCGCTGTCGTTGCCAAGCAGGTTGCCGCGCTGGACCGCGTTCTGGTCGCCCGTGCTGGCATCGTTCAGTGCGGACGGGGCGGTGTTGGTGGCTGCCGGGACAGCGGCGTCGCCGTTGTCGCCCGTGGCACCGGCGGCGCCGGCGCGGGGCAGGGTATCGTCACCGCGGCCGGGGTTGGCGTAGGCCAGGTCCAGCGGCGTGGTCGTTTCCAGGATGCGGGCCAGGCGCACGAAGCTGCTGCCGCCGGCATCGCCGCCGCCAGCCACGATGGCGGCGGTGGGGTCCAGTTCGTCGAACGGGTCGCGTCCGGCTTGCAGGGCGGCCAGCAGGCGGTCGGAATCCGTGCCGGTGGGCGGGGTTACCGCGGCTTCGCTAGGGTCGGCCAAGGGGCCCGCGATGTCACCGTTGACGGCGACTTCACGGCTTTCGCCGATCACGATCGGCATGCCGTTTTCAACCTGAAGGGAAACCGTGGCGCCTGAAGCCGTAACGATGTCGCTGCCGGCGGGGACGTTGCTGCCTTGATGCAGTTCGGTCAGCGAGCCGTCGCTGTTGCGTATCCACGCGCGACCGGAGATTTCATTGACGACTGCGGGAGTAGTGTTGGCCATGTGGGTTCCGTTTCAGGGAGTTATCCAAGATGGCCAGATACTAAAGAGCGCCGCGCGGAGGCGATATTGTCCTCAAGGACAGTTTCAGGAAGTAATTTTGCTGCGCGTGTCGGCCGGCGCCGAAATGCCGTGCACCAGCAGGGCAAGTTGAAGGCGATCGGACACGCCTAGCTTTTCAAAGACGGCGGAAAGATGCGCCTTGACCGTGCGTTCCGTGATGCCCAGGGCCTCGGCGATCTGCGCGTTGGCCTGGCCGCTGGCGGCGTAGCGGGCCACGGTGATCTCGCGCTCGGTCAGCAGGCCGTTGTCCCAGGAACGGGAATCCTGGGCGCGCTCGGTGACCAGCTTTAGCAAGCGCGCCACCAAAGACCGGCCCATCCAGATCCCGCCGGACAAAACCACTTCCAGCGCTTGCGACAGCGCGGCGGCGGGCGCGTAGCTGTGGCAATAGCCATGAGCGCCCGCGCCCAGCGCTTGCGTGCCTTGCTCGTCGTTAGGGCTGGGGCTGGCGACCACCAGGTGCAGGCCGGCCAGGGCAGGGCCCCAGCTGGGATCCTGCCAGGACGGCAAGCGCGGCACGTCGGTATCCAGCACGGCCAGCGTGCGGCCTTGCTCGCGCCAGCGTTGCAGGTCGGCCAGGCCGCGCCCGCGGGCAGCCAGCCAGCGCGTGGAATCCAACGCGCGCCAGTGTTGCCAGAGCAGGTCGTCGTGCGTAATCAACAAGACGGGAACGGGTTTCATAAAGCCTTGCAGCTCTCCTTTAACGTTCGGTGAAGGCGTTTGCCTTGGCACGCAGAATCGGTTTGAGCAGGTACTGCAACACGGTGCGTTTACCCGTCAGGATATGAACCTCGGCCACCATCCCGGGGATGATGGGCAGTAGTTTGTCGCCCACGGTGCTGCGGTCCGTGCGGACGCGCACCACGTAATAGGAATTGCCTTTCTCGTCGGTGACCGTGTCGGCGCCGATCTGTTCGACCTTGCCTTCCAGACCGCCGTAGATGGCGAAGTCGTAGGCGGTGAACTTCACTTCTGCCTTCTGGTCGGCATGCAGGAAGCCGATGTCGCGCGGTTGGATGCGCACTTCCAGCAGCAGCGTGTCGTCCTTGGGCACGATTTCGATAATGTCCTTGCCCGGCTGCACCACGCCGCCCACGGTGTTGTTGAACAGCGTCTTGATGGTACCGGCCAGCGGCGCGCGCACTTCGGCCAGCTTCACGCGGTCGGCCAGCGCCAGCTTGCCTTGGCGCAGGGTGGACAGCTTGGTGTTGGTCTCGGACAGTTCGCTGCGAGCCTGGTTACGAATATTCAGCTCGGACTCTTCCAGCTTGCTTTGCGCTTCCTTGATGGACGCCTGGAAGCGGTCGATTTGCGCTTCGGCGCCTTTTTGCTCGCCGCAATACCGCGCCACGTCGCGTTGCAGGCGCAGCAGGTCCACTTCGGACACGGCGCCGCTCTTGAGCAAGGGCCGGGTGACCTGCAATTCTCGCGAAGTCAGGCCGCAACTGGCGGACGCCTGATCGCGCTTGGCGATGGTTTCGCGCAAGTCTTCCTGGCGTTGCTTGAGCTGTTCGCGCGCCACGTTGATGGTGGCGTTCAGTTCGGTGTTACGCGCCTGCCAGGCGTTGCGTTCCATTTCAACCAGGCCGGGCGCCTGCTTCAGCACTTCTTCCGGCGCGACGAAAGGTTCGCCGGTAGCCAATGCCTGCAAGCGGGCGGACTTGGCCAGCAACGACAGGTATTCGGCGTTGTTCTCGCCCAGCGAAGAGGCAAAGCGCGTGGAATCGATTTTCAGCAGCGTCTGGCCAGCCTGGACTTCCTGGCCCGGGCGAACCAGGATTTCCTCGACGATACCGCCGTCCAGGCTCTGGATGATCTGCACTTGGCGCGACGGCACAACCTTGCCTTCGCCACGGACCACTTCGTCGATGCTGCCCGTGGCCGCCCAGACGATCAGCAGGAACGTCGCAAGCAACGCCACCCATAGCAGCACGCGCGAACTGCGGGCCTGCGATTCGTGGATCACCCATTCAGCGTTGCCGACATAGTCTGAACGCTTTTCCTGCTTGCCCTTTTCGGCGCCGTCCAGCAGTCGGTCAAAGAAGAACACGAAGACGTTGCGCAGTTTGCGCCACAGGCCGCCAAACAGGCCGTGCCGGGTCTCTCCAGGATTTTTCTGCATGGCGCCCTTAACTCCCGCGTCCAACGCGTCCTTGACGCAGTGCTTCGACAACTTGCTCCTTGGGGCCGTCCGCAACGATGTGACCGTTATCGATCACGATCAGGCGGTCCACCAGGTCCAGCAGCGCAGTACGGTGCGTGACCAGCAGGATCGTCTTGGTGGCGCTGGCCTCGCCCAGCCGCTTGCGCAGCTGCGCCTCGCTCTGGTGGTCCATGTTGCTGCTGGGTTCGTCCAGCAGCAGGATCGGCGGGTCGTTGATCAGCGCGCGGGCCACGGCGACGGACTGGCGTTGGCCGCCCGACAGCGATTCGCCGCGTTCGCCGATCACCATGTCGAAACCGTTGGGATGCAGGTTGGCAAAGTCTGTCACGCCGGCCAGGTTGGCGGCGGCCAGGATGCTGGCGTCGTCGGCGTAGGGCGCGCCCATGGCCAGGTTGTGTTTCAGGCTGCCGTAGAACAGCGTGGGGTCTTGCGGCACATGGCCGATGGCGCGGCGCACGTCGGCCGGGTCGATCTGGCGCACGTCCACACCGTCCAGCAGCACAGCGCCTTCGGTGGGCTGATACAGCGCAAGCGCCAGTTTTTCCAGCGTGGTCTTGCCGGAACCGATGCGGCCGATGATGCCGACCTTTTCACCGGGCTTGAGCTTGAACGACACTTTCTTCAGCACCGGTTGCGTGCTGCCGGGGTATGCGAAGGTGACGTCGCGAAATTCCAGGCCGCCATGAAACACGGGACGATGCAGGAATTCGGCTTCGGCCGGGCGTTCGATCGGCAGTTTCATATAGTTGTCGATCGAGCCCAGCGAGGTGCGGGCGTTCTGGTATTGCATCAACAGCCCCGCAACCTGGCCCAGCGGCGCCAGGCAACGGCTGGCGATCATGGATGCGGCGATGATGCCGCCCATGGACATCGCCGATTCCTGCGCCTGGTACACGCCGATGATCACCACGGCGATCGACACGAGTTGCTGGATAGCCTGCACAAAGCCCACCGTCGACGACGAGATCAACTTCAGCTTGCCCCCCGTCTGTGCGATGAATTCCGTGGCGCGTTCCCAGTTGCGTTGCACCGAGCCTTGCGCGTTCAGCGTCTTGACGGCCTCCAGGCCGGTCAGCGCTTCCACCAGCGTCGCGTTGCGCTGCGAGCTGGCCTGGAAGCTGGCCATCGTCAGGGCTTCCATGCAAGCCTGGGCAGCCAGCGACACCAGCAAGATCAGCACGATGGCAACCAGCGGCGGCAGGATCATCCACGGCGATATCCAGGCCAGAGCGGCCAGGAACAGCAGGATGAAGGGCAGGTCGACCAGCGTGGTGATGGTGGCCGACGCGATGAAGTCGCGAATGGATTCGAACGACCGCAGGTTGGCCGCGAACGATCCGACGGACACGGGGCGGCCTTCCAGTCGCAGGTCCAGCACGCGCTCCATGATCTGCGCGGACAGGCGCACGTCGACGCGCTTGCTTGCACTGTCCACCACATGAGAACGGGCGGTTGACAACACCATGTTGAAAATCACCACCAGCGTGATGCCGATAGCCAGCACCCACAGCGTTTCAACGGCGTTGTTGGGCACCACGCGGTCATACACGTTCATGGTGAACAACGGCATCGCCATGGCGAAGATATTGATCAGCAGCGCGGCGACCAGCGCATCGCGGTACAGGCGCCGGTTTTCCATGATGGCGGCCCAGAACCAATGGCGTTCACGGACTTTGGCCACTTCCGGCGAGCGGGCGTCGAACCGGAATTGCGGGCGCACGAAGCAGACCAGGCCGGTGTATTGCGCGGCCAGGGCCTCGGGCGTCATCTCGACGGAACTGCCGCCAAGCTCGGGATGGCTGACCAGGTATTTGCCGTCTTCTTTTTTCAGCAGCAGGCAGGCGCGTTCGCCTTGCAGCAGCAGGATGGCGGGCAAAAGGTCTGGGGAAATGCTGTCCAGCGTGCGCTTGACGACGCGCGCGGAAAGTTGCGCCCGCGCCGCGGCGCGCGGCAGCAGGGCAGGGGTCAGGCGGTGTTCTTCCAGCGGCAGGCCGGCGGACAGCGCCTGCGCCGTGGCAGTCACGCCGTGCAGGCGCGTAATTTCAACCAGGCAGTCCAGCAAGGGGTCGTCATGCGCCGCTCGGGCGTCGGCGCGCCATTCGCGCGCCGCCTTTTCAGATAACTTGTCCATCTTCGTCATCCAAGAGGTCTAGGTGTTCCGAGAGGCGCGCGCGTTGCTGCTTGCGCTGGGATAGCTTTTGCTGTGCCTGGATAGGCAGGTCCGTCATGCGCAAGGTGCCATTGGCGATCAAGGCGTCGATCAGGTCTTCAAGAACGCGGACAAAGTCCGCGTCCAACTGCGAAAATTCGTTGCCCTGGGGCGTCATATGGCCTCCTTGCGCCCGCCGCCTTTAGGGCTTGGCGGTGGGTGCGTTCAGCGGCACGAGCGTGGGCGGCAGCGTGCCTTCGTTGTATTGAACGCGCACGGGAGCCAGGCGGGCAGAGTCGGGGACCGTCGAATTGCAAAGCTTGATCACTTCGTCGGTTACCTCCAGTTTGCCGTTTTCCTCGGGCATCTCGTTGCGCGCGGGTTGCAGCGACAGCGCCGGCAACAGCGCATGCGACAGCGCCAACCAGCGATATTGCGCAAGCTTGAGGTCATACAAGCCGTTGGTCAATGCGCGGCGCGACTCGAACAATTCGTTTTCAGTGTCAAGCAAGTCCAGCAGCGAGCGCTGGCCGATCTGGAACTGTTGGCGATACGCATCACGTACCTTGGTCGTGGCCACTTCGTGGTCGCGCAGGAACGGCAGCTTCTGGCTCAGGCTGACGATGTTGTTCCAGGCGACGGCCAGGTCCTGCTGCACGTTGCGGCAGGTGTAGTCGCGGATGTCGCGCGCGGCGTACGACTGCGCGGCGGTCTGGCGAACGCGGGCGGAATCGGCGCCGCCGCGGTACAGGTTGTAGCTCATCACAACTTGCACGCTGGAGCTCTGGATGTCGCGCGTTTCGGGCGTGGGGTCGTTCTGGTCCCGACCCGAGGAAGCCACGAATTCAAACTTGGGCGAGAAAGCGCCCTTGGACGAGGCCACGCCGGCTTGCGCGGCCTGCAAGCCGGCCTGCTTGGACAGGAAGCTGGGGTTGCGGCGCAGCGACTCATTGAAGTCCCCCGGCTTGACGGGCAGCTTGCCCGAGATGTCCGGCGGCGGCTGCATGGCTTCGGGCGGGAAGGCGCCGGTCACGCGTTGAAAGCGCTGCTGCACGTCAAGCAGGTTGGCGGTTTCGGTCATCAGGTTGGTCTGAGCCAGGGACAAACGGCCGCCTGCCTGTTCCAGGTCAACGCGGCGGCCCACGCCCGACTCGGTGCGTTCGCCGATCTGTTTCAGCGTTTCTTCGTGCAGCGAATAGTTCTGGCGGGCCAGCAATTCCATGTCCCGGTAACGTTGCAGGTCGATATACGCCTGCACGGCGGCGAACGCGGTGCTGTCGCTGGTGGCCAACACGTCATAGAAGCGCGCCAGCTTATCGAAGCCAGCCTGCTTGACGTCGTTGCTGGTGCGGAAGCCGTCAAAAATCAGTTGGCGCAGTTCAACGTTGTAGCCCGGGCGGCTCCAGCGTTGCGAACCCACGTCGGGCACGTTGCTGCGATATTCGCGGCCCACATAGCCCTGCGCGTTGATTTGCGGGAAGAAGGCCGCGCGGGCAACCGACTGGCCTTCCAGGGATGCCTGGAAGTCGTGATACTTGGCCTGGATTTCCGGGTTGCTCAGCAGCGTCTGCTCAACAACCTGATTCAGCGTCACCGTGGAGACGGTGGCGGCCGGCGCGCCCTGCGGGGCGGGCGGGGTCGGCTGGGCAAAAGCGGCGGGAACAAAAGCCAAGGCGAGAAGCGAAGTCGTGCGTTTGATCAAAAACGAAGCCATAGTGATTATTCGCGTGTCGGAGTGGGATTGAATGGCGGCCATATTGTATGTAAATGTCATATTTCCCTAGTCAAGATTTGTTAAGTCTTGCAGAAGGCAAAATGACTCGCCACAACGTTTCTTCGCGCAACATCACCTAATTTGACTGAATTTGCACGAACTTCACAGACCGAGAAAAGCGCCAGCTTTATTAATACGGTTTATTTCGTATTATTTCGAAAGTGACGTGTCTGTAGTGAAACAGGATTATATCGTTTTGATAATTCTGTATCTGATTTCTCTTATCGAATTTGTAATTTGTGATTAATTTTCCACAGTGATCCGAACGCAATTTGCCGCGATTGCGGGGACAGATTCCGTAACCAACGTGGTAGTCCTGATACTAGTATGTGTGGTGTGGTTGTACTAGGTTCGGAGCGTGGGCATAATTCCCGCATGCCGCAGTGGCCGGCACGGAAGCAATCTGCTTATCAACCGTGCGAGGCTCAAGCCGGATTGTCTATTTGCAGAGCGCATCCATGGCCCAAACCCTTTACGACAAACTCTGGGACGCCCACATCGTCCACCAGGAATCAGACGGCACCTGTCTGCTCTATATCGATCGCCATCTGGTGCACGAAGTCACCAGCCCGCAGGCGTTCGAAGGGCTGGCGATTGCCGGCCGCAAGCCGTGGCGCACGGGCGCCAACCTGGCCGTGGCCGACCACAACGTGCCGACGCTGAACCGCGCCCAGGGCATTGACGACCCGATCTCGCGGCTGCAAGTGGACACGCTGGACGCCAACTGCGAGAAATACGGCATCACCGAATTCCGCATGAATGACTTGCGCCAAGGCATCGTGCACGTGATCGGCCCCGAGCAGGGCGCCACGTTGCCGGGCATGACGGTGGTCTGTGGCGATTCGCACACCAGCACGCACGGCGCGCTGGGCGCGCTGGCATTCGGCATCGGCACGTCTGAAGTCGAGCACGTGCTGGCCACGCAGACGCTGCTGATGAAGAAAGCCAAGAGCATGCTCATCAAGGTCGACGGCGATTTGCCTTTCGGCTGTACGGCCAAAGACGTGGTGCTGCACATCATCGGCATCATCGGCACGGCCGGTGGCACGGGCCACGCCATTGAATTCGCGGGCAGCACCATCCGCGCCCTGTCCGTTGAAGGCCGCATGACCGTGTGCAACATGGCGATTGAAGCCGGCGCGCGCTCGGGCATGGTGGCGGTCGACGACAAGACCGTTGAGTATTTCCGTGGCCGCCCGTTTGCGCCCACGGGCGTAGTGTGGGACCAGGCCGTAAAGTACTGGCGCACGCTGCACACCGACGAAGGCGCCAAGTTCGATACGGTGGTGGAAGTGAACGCGCGCGACATCAAGCCGCAGGTGACCTGGGGCACGTCGCCCGAAATGGTGTTGCCGGTGGATTCCCGCGTGCCGGACCCCGACCGCGAAAAAGACGATGTGCGCCGCAGCGGCATGGAACGCGCGTTGCAATACATGGGCTTAAAGCCCAACACCCCGCTGACCGACATTCGCGTGGACCGCGTGTTCATTGGCTCGTGCACGAATTCGCGCATCGAAGACTTGCGCGCGGCTGCCGCTGTGGCGCGTGGCAAGCGCGTGGCGTCCAACGTGCGCCAAGCCATGGTCGTGCCGGGCTCTGGCCTGGTCAAGCAACAGGCCGAGCGCGAAGGGCTGGACAAGATTTTCATTGAAGCCGGTTTTGAATGGCGGGAACCCGGCTGTTCGATGTGCCTGGCCATGAACGCCGATCGCCTTGAACCGGGCGAGCGTTGCGCGTCGACGTCCAACCGCAATTTCGAAGGTCGGCAAGGACAGGGCGGTCGCACGCATCTGGTCAGCCCCGCCATGGCCGCAGCCGCTGCGGTGGCCGGCCACTTCGTCGACGTCCGCACGTTCCGTTAAGCGATCACGCACCGAGTACCGACATCATGCAAGCATTTACCACTCACGAAGGCCTGGTGGCTCCGCTCGACCGCGAAAACGTCGACACGGACCTCATCATTCCCAAGCAATTCCTCAAGTCGATCCAGCGCACCGGTTTCGGGCCGAACCTGTTTGACGAGCTTCGCTATCTGGACCACGGCGAACCCGGCATGGACAACAGCAAGCGTCCCCTGAACCCGGATTTTGTGCTGAACCAGCCGCGCTACCAAGGCGCCTCGATCCTGTTGGCGCGCAAGAACTTTGGTTGCGGCTCCAGCCGCGAACACGCGCCCTGGGCGCTGACGCAATACGGCTTTCGCGCGATCATTGCGCCGTCGTATGCCGACATCTTCTTCAACAACAGCTTCAAGAACGGCCTGCTGCCGATCGTGCTGTCTGAATTGGAAGTGGCCCGCCTGTTCGACGAAGTCAAGGCGTTCCCGAATTACAAGCTGCAAATCGACCTGGACCGCCAGGTCGTGATCGCCGCGGACGGCCGCGCCATGGGCTTTGATATCGAACCGTTCCGCAAGTACTGCCTGCTGAACGGCTTTGACGATATCGGCTTGACGCTGCGCCATTCCGACAAGATCCGCGCCTTCGAGGCCGAACGACTGGCCCGCCACCCCTGGCTGGAAAGCCGTCCCATCGCCTGAACCCATACTGATCACAGGATCGCTTTCAAATGACCCACAACATTGCAGTCTTGCCGGGTGACGGCATCGGACCGGAAATTGTCGAACAGGCCGTGCGCGTGCTTCAAGCGCTGGACGTGCCGTTCAATATCAAGCAGGCCCCCGTCGGCGGCGCCGCGTTTGACCAGTTCGAACACCCGCTGCCCCCGGCCACGCTCAAGTTGGCCAAGGAATCCGACGCCGTGCTTTTCGGCGCCGTTGGCGACTGGAAGTACGACAGCCTGCCGCGCGAATTCCGCCCGGAACAAGCCATTCTGGGCCTGCGCAAGGCGCTGGGCCTGTTTGCCAACTTGCGTCCGGCCATCCTGTATCCCGAGCTTGCCAGCGCATCGTCGCTGAAGCCCGAGATCGTGTCCGGCCTGGACATCCTGATCATTCGCGAACTGACCGGCGACATCTATTTCGGCACGCCGCGCGGCGTCCGTGCGTCGCCCGACGGCTCGTTCGCCGGCGAGCGCGAAGGCTACGACACCATGCGCTATGCCGAATCGGAAGTGCGCCGCATTGCCCGCATCGGCTTCGAGTCGGCGCAAAAGCGCAACAAGAAGCTGTGCAGCGTGGACAAGGCTAACGTGCTTGAAACGTCGCAGTTCTGGCGCGATATCGTTATTGAAGTAGCGCGCGAATACCCCGACGTAGAGTTGTCGCACATGTACGTCGACAACGCCGCGATGCAGCTGGTGCGCAACCCGCGCCAGTTTGACGTCATCGTCACGGGCAACCTGTTCGGCGACATTCTGTCGGACGAAGCGGCCATGCTGACGGGTTCGATCGGCATGCTGCCGTCGGCCTCTTTGAACGCTGGCGGCCAGGGCCTGTATGAACCCAGCCACGGTTCGGCCCCGGACATCGCGGGCAAGGGCATTGCCAACCCGCTGGCGACCATCTTGTCGGCCGCCATGCTGCTGCGCTATTCGCTGAACCTTGCACCGCAAGCCGACCGCATCGAAGCCGCCGTGCGGCGCGTGCTGGCCGATGGCCTGCGCACCGCCGACATCTTCGAAGCGGGCACCACGAAGGTCACCACGGCCGCCATGGGCGACGCCGTCTTGAAAGCCCTGGCCTGATCGCTGGGCAAGGGGCGCGCCCTTGCGGCGGCGCCCCGATTTGGAAGGGGCCGCTTCATGTAGCGGCCCTTTTTTTGCCCGTGTTGTGGCGGCGCCGCGAAAGCCGTTGGGCGGTCTTCCGGCCCCAAATTTTTCTAGCTGCGCCGCAACATACGCGCGTGCATTCTGATAAATTGTTGAATTGCACGACTTTTTTCTACCCGGACCTTGTCTCCACCTTTATAGAGCGATTGAAATGAATCAAGCAGTAGGCCTTGTCGGCTGGCGCGGAATGGTCGGCTCGGTGCTCATGCAACGCATGCGCGACGAGAACGACTTCGCACTGATCGAACCGGTGTTCTTTTCCACCAGCAATGCTGGCGGCGCCGCGCCCACGTGGGCCGAAGGCGCAGGCCCGTTGCAAAATGCCTACGACATTGATGCTCTGAAAAAACTGCCGATCATTCTGACGGCACAAGGCGGCGACTACACGTCCGAGGTTTATCCCAAGCTGCGCGGCGCGGGCTGGAACGGCATCTGGATCGATGCGGCCAGCACCTTGCGCATGGCCGAAGACGCCATCATCGTCCTGGACCCGGTCAATCGCCCGGTCATCGACGCGGCGCTCAAGCGCGGCGTGCGCAATTTCATCGGCGGCAACTGCACGGTCAGCTGCATGTTGATGGGCCTGGCCGGCTTGTTCAACAACGACCTGGTGGAATGGATGACGTCCATGACCTACCAGGCGGCTTCCGGCGGCGGCGCGCAGCACATGCGCGAACTGCTGACCCAATTCGGCGAAATCAACCAGGCCGTCAAGCCCTTGCTGGACGATCCGGCGTCGGCCATCCTGGCCATCGACCGTGGCGTGCTGGCCAAGCAGAAAGATGCGTCGCTGCCGCACGAGCACTTCGGCGTTCCGCTGGGCGGCAACCTGATTCCCTGGATCGACAAGGATCTGGGCGACGGCATGTCCAAGGAAGAATGGAAGGCCGAAGTCGAAACCAACAAGATCCTGGGCCGCGGCGCCGCCTTCGGCACGCCCGCCACCCCGATCGACGGCCTGTGCGTGCGCATCGGCGCCATGCGCTGCCATAGCCAGGCTCTGACCATCAAGCTCAAGCGCGATGTGCCGCTGGACGAGATCGAAGCACTGATCGCGCAAGGCACGCAATGGGCCAAGGTTGTGCCCAACACCAAGGAAGCGACGGTTTCGGCGCTGACCCCGGTTGCCGTAACCGGCACGCTGGACATCCCGGTCGGCCGCCTGCGCAAGCTGTCGATGGGTTCGCAATACCTGGGCGCCTTCACGGTGGGCGACCAACTGCTGTGGGGCGCTGCCGAACCGCTGCGTCGCATGCTGCGCATCGCGCTGGCCGAAGCCTGACGCGTATGTGTATACGGCCGATAAAAACAGTTTGATCGGCCGTGTAGACAAGCAAGGGCACCTTCGGGTGCCCTTGTCGTTTGGCCTGGCGCATGAGGGAAGCGGCGGATGTGCCCAAGAGCCAACGCCGAAGCGCCTTTCAGGTTTGTGAAACCGGCATCATCCATTACACTTTTCCCGTGAATTGAGGCCTGTTTCGCTAATATGTCGCGCGACTCGGCCAGCCCGTAATTCGACTACAAGAACGGAATTCCAGCTTATGACCCAGCGTTCGCGCCATGTGAAGCATGCCCGCCGTTTGAAAACCCTTCAATGGGCGATCGCGTTGGCGATTGGGTCGAGCATGTGCAGTTCGGCGCTGGCCATGCGGGTCGGACATTCCCGCGTGGTGTCGGCGCCCGGCGCGCCGTTGCAGGCGGTGGTCGGCTTGCAGGAATTGACGCCGGATGAGGCGTCGTCGTTGAAGGTGTCGGTGGCGGATGAAGCCGCCTGGCAGCGCGCCGGCCTGAAGCCGCCCGTGCCGCTGGCCAGCATGGTGGTCCGCATTGAAGACGGCACCGACGGCACGCGCAAGAACCTGCGCGTGCGTGGCACGCAGCCGCCCGCCAGCGGCGCGGTGGACCTGCTGCTGGACATCAGTTCAAGTTCCGGCCAGCGCCAGGTGCAGGTCAGCGTATTGGTGCCCTTGCGCGGCACCGGCACCGGCGCCGATGTGACGCCGGCGTCGGTAGGCGGCACGGCGCGTGCGGGGGCCGGTACCGCGACGGTCAATGTGAAGCAGGGTGACAATCTTTTTGCCATTGCGCAGCGCAACGCGGTGCCCAACGCCTCGGTGTATCAGATGCTGGTGGCGTTGTGGCGCGCCAATCCAGAGGCCTTTATTCAAAACAACATGAACCTGGTGCGCGCCGGGCAAAAGTTGAAGATTCCCGATGCGGCCACGGTCCGGGCGATTGATCCCGCCGAAGCGCGCCGCATCTTCAACGAACACGCCGAAGCGTTTGCCAAATATCGCGCCCGAGTCGGCGCGGCGGCAGGAGCCAATCCGTCGGTGGTAAAGGGGCAGGACGCGGCATCCGGCTCCGTGGCGCAACCTGGCGACACGGGCGTGGCTACGCCGGCTCCGACCCAGGATCGCGTGCGCCTGTCGACCGGGCTCGCAGCGGGAGGCGCTGTCGCGCAGGCGGATGCGCAAGCCGACGCGAAGACATCGAACGAGCGCGCGCTGAAAGACGTTGAAGGCCGCGTGAGTCAGCTGCAAAGCAATGTCGACGAATTGAACAAGGCGGTGGCGCAGCAAGGCGGTTCGGGGACCTCGGGCGCGGGCGGCACGGGCGCGGCTGGCGGTGCGGGCGCATCGGGCGCGGCAGGGTCATCTGGCAATTCTGGCCCAGCGGGTGCGGCGGGCGCATCGGGCACTCCGGGCGCTTCCGGAGCGACGGGTGCTTCGGGTGCGACAGGTACTTCCGGTGCTGCGGGTACCCCCGGTGCAGCTGGCACCCCAGGCGCAGCGGGTGTCCCGGGCGCACCAGGTACTCCGGGTGCAGCGGGCACTTCGGGTGCGGCAGGCACTCCGGGTACGGCAGGCACTCCGGGTACGGCAGGCACGCCCGGGGCAGCAGGCACTTCGGGGGCAGCGGGCACTTCGGGGGCAGCGGGCACGCCGGGGGCAGCGGGCACTTCGGGGGCAGCGGGCACGCCGGGGGCACCAGGTACTCCGGGTGCCGCGGGCAGTCCGGGTGCAGCCAGCACTTCCAGCGCAGCGGGAGCTACCGGCGCGGCCGGTACCCCGGGCGCCGCGGGCAGTTCCAGTGCTGCCGGTACTCCCGGCGCAGCAGGCAGTCCTGGCGGGACCGGGGCTCCCGGCGCAGCAGGTACTGCCGGCGCTGCCGGCACCCCAGGCGGTACGGGTTCGACGAATAATGCCGGCGCGCCCGGTGGCTCGAGTGCGTCCGGC
>NZ_JBLVOL010000060.1:0-12015 GCF_053543755.1 Achromobacter semiaridum
CGCGACAGGCCGGCGTGCCCGCCTTGGTGGCCGAAGTGGACCACGCCTTGCAGGCGCTGCATGCGGTGGCCGCCCGCCACGTCACGCCGGACGGCACGCGCGACCTGACGCTGGCCGACGCCGAGGCGCTGCTGGCGTCCCCGGCGCTGATCATTGACGCGTGCCGCAATGCCGTGCGGCAAGGCGAAGTGATCGTGCCTTTGGCCAGCCGCCCGATTCTGTTCGCCTTGGCGCGGCTGCTTGCCCAGGGCTGGCCACGCGACGTCACCCGTGAATTTCTGATCGCGCGCGCTTTTCGCACCGGCTTTCAGGACGATTCGCATCGCGCCCGCCTGCGCGTGGAAATCGGCCGCCTGCGGACCGCGTTGCGGCCATTGGCGGCGGTCACCGCCACGCCTGGTGGTTTCGCGCTGCGACCCCACGCCGATCTGGGCGTCATCGTGCTGGCGCGCCCGGTTGACGTGGCCGACCGGGATCACGCCGCGGTGCTGGCTTGCCTGGTTGACGGGCAGGCCTGGTCCAGCTCGGCCCTGGCGCTGGCGCTGGGCGCCAGTCAGCGCACCGTGCAGCGAGCGTTGGATGCGCTGTCCGCGTCGGGCCAGGTGCTGCCGCTGGGCCACGGCCGGGCGCGCCGCTGGACGACGCCCAGCGTGCCGGCGTTCACGACAAGCTTGTTACTCCCCACTCTCATGCCCGGTCAGTAGGATGAAGTTTCCCCTCTTTAAAGGAAGCAGCCATGAAACGAAGCCAAGCTGAAATCGTCCGTGAATACGGCCCGTTCCCCGGAGCCGACGCCGTGCATGGCGTCAGCTACGACGGTCGGCATGTGTGGGTCGCGCTGGGCGAAAAGCTGATCGCGCTGGACCCCGAGTCCGGCGAAACCCTGCGCACGCTGGACGTCGTGGCCAATGCCGGCACGGCCTTCGACGGCAAGCACCTCTATCAGATCGCAGAAGGACAAATACAGAAGCTGGACCCGGTAAGCGGCAAGGTGCTGGCAAGCATTCCCGCGCCGGGCGGCGGCGATGATTCGGGCATGGCCTGGGCCGATGGTTCGTTATGGGTCGGCCAATACCAACAACGCAAGATTCATCAGGTGGACCCGGAGACGGGCCGCGTCCTGCGTACCATCGATTCCAACCGCTACGTCACCGGCGTCACGTGGGTGGACGGCCAGTTGTGGCACGGCACCTGGGAAGAAGACGCGCGCGAATTGCGCCGTCTTGAGCCCGACACAGGGGCCGTGCTGGAAAGCATCGACATGCCCGACGGCGTGGGCGTGTCGGGTCTGGAGTCTGACGGCGCCGACCGCTTTTTTTGCGGCGGCGGCAGCGCGGGCAAGGTGCGCGCGGTGCGCCGCCCACGGTAGTCCTTTCTCTATCCAATCGGCGTCCTTGCCCGCGCGCCGCCATGTCCGCACATGGCGGCGCGCGCGTTTATTGCGGCCAAACGCGCTAGGTCATTCAGCTAGGGTAAGTCCTGACAAACAGCTGATTGTCAGCCGTTAGTCAGGAAGGTTTAATCAGCACAAAGTTGCAACGCAGTCGTAGCCCCGACACCGGGAAGCTCGCAGCAGGCGTTTCCCCGCGTCCCCCGCAGGTGCAGTCACTACAAGCTGGTCCCATGTAGTCCACCAAGGAGACAAGTAGCCATGCAACACGTCACAAAGCCCCGCCGCAAGTTCATTTCCGGCGCTGCCGTCGCGGGCGCCGCCGCACTGGGATTCCCTGCTGTCACGCGGGCGCAGAACGCGCCCATTTCGTTGCGCTTCCAAAGCACCTGGCCGGCCAACGACATCTTTCACGAATTTGCGCGCGACTACGCGCAAAAGGTCAACGACATGGCCGGCGGCCAGTTGAAGATCGAAGTGCTGCCGGCGGGCGCGGTGGTCAAGGCGTTTGACCTGCTGGACGCGGTGTCGGCCGGCACGCTGGACGGCGGGCACGGCGTGGTCGCGTATTGGTACGGCAAGAATACGGCGGTGGCGCTGTGGGGCTCGGGGCCATCGTTCGGCATGGACGCCAACATGCTGCTGGCCTGGCATGAATACGGCGGCGGCAAGGAATTGCTGACCGAAATTCAGAAGGCCATGGGCGTGAACGTGGTGTCGTTGATGTACGGCCCGATGCCGACGCAACCGTTTGGATGGTTCAAGCGCCCGGTCACCAAGGTGGAAGACGTCAAGGGCGTGAAGTTCCGCACGGTGGGCCTGGCCATCGACATGTACACGGCCATGGGCGCGGCGGTGAACGCCTTGCCCGGCGGTGAAATCGTGCCGGCGCTGGACCGCGGGCTGCTGGACGGGGCCGAGTTCAACAATGCGTCGTCCGACCTGGCGCTGGGCTTTCAGGACGTGTCCAAGATCTGCATGCTGCAAAGCTTTCACCAAAGCGCCGAGCAGTTCGAGGTGCTGTTCAACAAGGCCAAGTACGACTCGCTGCCGCCGCACTTGAAGCACGTGCTTAGCTACGCGGCGCAGGCCAGCAGCGCCGATATGTCGTGGAAGGCGGCAAACCGCTATTCGCAGGACTACATCAAGCTGCAGAAGGAACACAACGTCAAGTTCTACAAGACGCCGGACGCCATCTTGCAGCAACAGTTGAAGATCTGGGACGAGATGATCGCCAAGCGTTCCGCCGAGAATCCGCTGTTCAAGAAAGTGCTGGATTCGCAGCGCGCATTTGCCGAGCGGGTGGGGCGTTGGCACGGGGATACCTCGGTCAATTACCGGATGGCCTACAACCATTATTTTTCGCGCACCAGCAAGCCGGGCTGACCCCGTCCCAGGCCCATCGATGCTTCGTCTTATCCGCCTGATCGACCGCGTCTCCACCTTCGTCGGCAAGACCTTTGCCTGGCTGATCGTTGTGCTGACCCTGCACGTGTGCTGGGAGGTGGCGGCGCGGTATCTGCTGAACCAACCCAGCGCGTGGGCGTTCGACATGCAGATGATGTATTACGGCGTGCTGTTCATGATGGCCGGCGCCTACACGCTGGCCAAGAACGGCCACGTGCGCGGCGACATCCTTTACGGCTTTCTGCCGCCGCGCGTGCAGGCTGGCTTGGACCTGCTGCTGTATCTGGTGTTCTTCTTTCCCGGCGCCATCGCGCTGGCCTGGGCGGGCTGGTATTACGCCGGCTACTCCATCGCCATCGGCGAGCATTCGTCGCTGATGGCCAACGGGCCGCCCATCTATCCCTTTAAGGCGTTCATCCCCGTGGCGGGCGCCGTGTTGCTGTTGCAGGGCGTGGCCGAAGTGCTGCGTTGCGTGCTGTGCCTGCAACGCGGGGCATGGCCATCGCGTGAGGAAGATGTGGAGGAAGTGGACGTGGACAAGCTCAAGAAGATGGTGCACGTCAAAGACGAAGACATCGTCCAGCTTGACCGCTACGTGACCCCGCCCGGGGAGCCGCGCCGATGAAAATCCACAAGGCCTTGTGGTTTGGCTTGTCGTGCATCGGAATCGTGCTGCTGATGATCGCGTTCCTGACGCCGTGGGGCGAGCTGACCACGGGGCACATCGGGCTGTTGATGCTGGCGCTGATCGTGGTGGCGATCATGCTGGGCTTTCCCACGGCGTTCACGCTGATGGGCATGGGGGTGCTGTTCACGTTCCTGGCGTACTACATGCAAAGCGCCGACGCGGGCCGGTCGGTGGGGCAGACGCTGGACCTGATGGTGCAGCGCACGTACGCCACGATGACGAACGATTCGCTGATTTCGATTCCGCTGTTCGTGTTCATGGGGTACCTGGTTGAACGCGCCAACCTGATCGAAAAACTGTTCCGGTCCATGCATCTGGCGTTGGCGCGCCTGCCGGGTGCGCTGGCGGTGGCCACACTGGCCACGTGCGCGATCTTCGCCACGGCCACCGGCATCGTCGGCGCGGTGGTGACGCTGATGGGGCTGCTGGCCATGCCCGCCATGTTGAAGGCGGGCTACAGCGTGCGCTTGACGGCCGGGTCGATCACGGCGGGTGGCTGCCTGGGCATCCTGCTGCCGCCATCGGTGATGTTGATCGTGTACGGCGCGACGACGGGCGTGTCGGTGGTGCAGCTGTACGCGGGCGCGCTGTTTCCCGGCATTATGCTGGCCGGCTTGTACATGTTGTACGTGATCGTGGTGGCCAAGCTGCGCCCCGACATGGCGCCGCCGCTGCCCGTCAGCGAACGCGGCGTGCCGCTATCGCCCGAGGCCAAGACGCTGGCCGCCGCCGGCTACACGCGCGCGTTGTCGGGCATGGTGGCGGCGCTGTTCAAGGGCCGGCGCAATCACGGCGTGCCGTTCGGCTTCATGCTGCGCAACCTGATCACGGTGTTGGCGCCGCTGGCGCTGACGGTATTGCTGGTGGCGGTGGTGCATCACGGCGTGACGCGACCGAATGTGGAGTACGACATTCCGGCGGAATTGCAGCTGGGGTCGGGTGGGTTTGATTCCGGCCTGAGCGAGCCCGGCGCGGACGGCCTGGCCGAACCGCCGGGCGGGGGATTGGCGGAGCCGCCCGTCGGGGGATTGGCGGAGCCTCCCATGGGTGGCTTGGCGGAACCTGCCGCTGGCGAGTTGGCTGAACCGCCATCGGCCGACGCGGGGGCAGGGGGCCTTAGCGAGCCTCCGGGCACGCCGCAGCCCGGGTCGGCGTCGGGGGCTTCGCAGCCGGCGGCCACGACGGGTGCACCATCCGAAGCACCGTCCGACGCACCGCCCGACGCACCGGCCGGAGCACCGCCCGGAGCACCATCCGGCGCCGCCGCCGAACCTGCGCAATCCGCGCAATCGCCCGGCGCCGCGGACTCGTCCGCCTCTGCGTCCCGGCCGGCGCCCACCGGGTTCTGGATATTCGTCGCGGTCTGCGCGGTGGTGCTGGCCGTGTTCTATGCCGCGCTGACGTGGGCGCGGCTGGAAATCTTCAAGATGCTGATGGGCTCGTTCTTTCCCTTGGCCGTGATGATCGCCGCCGTGCTGGGCTCTATCGCGTTCGGCCTGGCCACGCCCAGCGAAGCGGCGGCCATGGGGGCCATGGGCGGCGCCTTGCTGGCCTTGGCCTACCGCCGGCTGAACCTGCCCGTGCTGCGCGAATCCGTCTTCCTTACCGCCAAAACCACCGCGATGGTGTGCTGGCTGTTTGTGGGCTCGTCCATCTTTTCCGCCGCGTTCGCGCTGCTGGGCGGCCAGCGCATCATTGAAGAATGGGTGCTGTCGCTGGGCTTGACGCCGATTCAATTCCTGCTGCTGGCGCAGGTCATCATCTTTTTGCTGGGCTGGCCGCTGGAGTGGACCGAGATCATCGTGATCTTCATGCCCATCTTCGTGCCCCTGTTGAACGCCTTCGGCATCGACCCGCTGTTCTTCGGCCTGCTGGTGGCGCTGAACCTGCAAACTGCCTTCCTGTCGCCGCCCGTGGCCATGTCGGCTTTCTATTTAAAGGGCGTATCGCCGCCGCACGTGACGTTGAACCAGATCTTCCTGGGCATGATGCCGTTCATGGGGATCCAGGTGGTGGCGATTTTCCTGTTGTACGTGTTCCCGGGCATCGGCATGTGGCTGCCCACGGTGCTGTATCGCTAAGCCGGGCGATCTGCCCGGTGGCGAATGTGCCGGCGTGTTGCCGGCGCGTTGTCGCTGCGTTGTCGGCGCTTCGCCCGCGCATTGCTCACGCTTTGCCCGGGATTATTCGCGCACCAGATACGCCTGCCCGCCCGGCGCCAGATACGGCGTCAGGTCCTTGAACGGCACCGTCGCGTGGGTGCCCAGGCACACGCCCATCGCGTGGCCCACGCCTGATACCGACAGGGTCAGCACGCCCGGCGCCTCGGTTCCCAGGGCCAGATAGCTGGGCCAGACGTCCGAGCACTCCTTTAGCGAGTCATCGTCCGCGCCCTCGATCTTCACGTCGGCCTGCGGCGCGCGGGCCTTGTCGATCAGCGCAAGCAGGGTGGGGCTGGCTTCGCGCCAGCCGTTTTCGCCCGGCACGTACGCGTCCAGCACGCGGTTCCAATCCAGGTAGTTGCCTTGAAGCAGGTCGAAGGTGTAGGGCTCGAAATGATTGTCGGGGTGCGCGCCGCCGCAATACAGGCTGCCGGATTCGGTCACGGTCATCAGCGCGGTGGACAGCCACTGCACGGTAATGGCTTCGTCGTCATAGCTGCCCAGCGTGCCGGCGGCCGGGTTGCCGTCGGTGTAGGCCGTCGCCTTGCAAGCCAGCGCCGCCAGGCTCATCTGCCAGTGGCGCTGTTCAAGCAGCGCGTTGACGCGCGCCATTACTTGCGGATCGGGGTGGCGGCTAAGGCGGGGGTAGATGAACTGGGTGCGGGGATCGCGCCACATCCGGTAGGCGACGGCCCCCGCGCCGCTGTCGGGGCCGACAGGTTTGGCGTAACCGGCCAGCTTCAAGGTCTCATAAGGCGCGTTGTTGGCGTTGATGCGCACGCCGTGACTGATGCCGCTGCCCATGCCGCCGCTGATGGCATCGGTAACGGCCTGCGCGCTGTCCGGCGCCAGCGCGCGGGGATCGTACTGCGCCACGCGGCGCAGCGCGAAGGCGCGTTGTTTGCCCGTGCGGGCATCGACCCAATGGCCGCGATATCCGTCGCTATCGCGGTGCCCTTGCCACGTGGCGGCTGCGGCGGCCTCCGTGTCCGGGGCGATGCCCGCTTCCTGTAGTTCATGAAATAGACGGGGTTCCGCCAGTGCTTCGGGCGTGCCCTTCAAGGGAATGTCGACGCCATGCTTGGGATAGAAATACCGGCCCGTCACGGGACTGCCGTCCGACCCCTGACCCTCCAGCTCCATCACCACCTCGCCCGCGCCTTCTAGCGTGCCGACGTAGACGCTGCGTAAGCTGGTTTCGGCCGACGCGGCACTGGCCGCCACGGCATTGGCCGCCACAACGTAGAGGGGCGATGCGATCAGCGCCAGTGCGGCAAGCATCAGACGGACAAGCGGGATAGGGGACATGGCGCAGTGTGGAAGACGGATGACAACGGGATGATAGCGGCCCCGTTCAGTCCGGATCACCGGCAGTGTCAATATCGTCACTTGCCAATCGGTGTGACGCCAGCAAAGACCCGCCCGCCTGGGTGCGCGAGGTATGCGCGCGGTGGCTGGCGGGCACGCCGGCCGCCGCGACCGAACGCCTGTGCAAGCGCGCACAGCGGTCGGTCGAACCCTGGCGGCTGCGTTCAAAGCTGGCTCATGCCGCCATCCACGATGATCTCGGTGCCTACGATAAACGCGGATTCCGGCGCCGCCAGATGCAGCACGGTCGAGGCCAGTTCCTGCGGCGTGCCGAAACGGCCCAGCGGAATCTGCGCTTGAATGCTGGCGGCCGTTCTTTCCAGGCTGGCCGCGTCCAGGCCCAGCTTGCCGTAGATGGGGGTCGCGATCGGGCCGGGGCTGACCACGTTCACGCGGATGCCTCGGGGCAGCAGCTCTGCCGACAGCGTCTTGGCCAGAGAAATAAGCGCGGCCTTGCTGGCGGCATAGATGCTGGAGGCCGGCATGCCGATGTGGGCGTTGATCGAGCCGTTCAGCACGATGGACGCACCCGGGTTCAACAGCGGGTCTAACGCCTGTAGCTGAAAGAACACACCCTTGATATTGGTGTTGAAGGTTTGGTCCCACAGGTCTTCGGTGGCCTCGGCCAGCGTGGCGAACTTGGCGATGCCCGCGTTGACGAAAACGGCGTCCAGCCGCACGTCCGCCTCTTTCAGTGCCTGGGCCAGCGCAGCCGAGGCGCCCGGGGCGCCGGCCACATTGCGGATGGCCAGCGTGTTGCCGCCCAGGGTGGCTCGCGCGGTTTCCAGCGCGGCTTCGTCGCGGCCCGTGACGATGACGCGGCCGCCTTCGGCCGCAAACGCTTGCGCTGCCGCCAGCCCGATGCCGCTGGTGCCGCCGGTGACCAATACGGTCTTGTGTTCAAAACGGTTCATGGTGATCTCCTTGGGAGTCGTTCGATAAGGTGTAGCCATGTTGCACCTGGGGCGGCGCTTTGTCGTACCATCTTTCGAACGAACACGTTCGAAGGAATTGCACATGTTGACGGCCCACGAACTGGCGCTGCTGGAGGCCATCCGGGACAGCGGCAGCCTGTCTCGCGCGGCGGTAAAACTTGGCCGCGCGCCATCCTCCGTGTCGCACGCGGCCCGCCAGCTGGAAGAACGCTTTGACGCGTTGCTGTTCGACCGCCGCCGCTACCGGCTGCAACTGACTCCCGCCGGTCAACTGCTGGCCGACGAGGCCGCGCGGCTGATGCTGGACGTGTCCCGCCTGACGCAACGCGTCAAACAAGTGGCCAGCGGCTGGGAAGACCGGCTGCATATCGTCAGCGATGAGATCCTGGAATTTGAATTGATGTCGCCGTTAATTCATGCGTTTGACCGCCTGGATTCCGGGGTGAGCTTGCGCTTGACGCACGAGGTGCTGGGCGGCACGTGGGAAGCGCTGCGCGAAGGCCGGGCCGACCTGATCGTGGGGGCGACGAACGAGCCCCAAGCTATGCCGAATCTTCAGTGGGCGCAATTGGGGGCAATGGAGTGGTTGTTCGCCGTGGCGCCGCGCCATCCCCTGGCCCAGCTGAAAACACCTTTGCGGCAGGATCAGATCCAGCAGCACCGCGCGGTGGTGGTGGCCGACACGTCGCGCGGGGCGGCGGCGCGCGGCTATGGCCGAGTCAGTGGCCAGCCGGTGCTGGCCGTGCCCAGCATGCGCGCAAAGATCCTGGCGCAACGCGATGGGTTGGGCGTGGGCTGGGTGCCGCGCCACCGCGTGGCGTCGTTGCTGGCGCGTGGGGAGTTATTGGAAATGGCCACCGAGACACCGCGTGAACCCAACATGCTGTACTTGGCATGGCGCGGCGGTCACGAGGGCCGCGCGCTGAAGTGGTGGCTGGAGCAGTTGCGCCAGCCGACGCTGGCGGCGGCGCTGATGCGAGGCGTGGACGCGTTTCGCTGATGTGCGAGACACGGGCGGTCAACCCGGCACATCACGCTGGCATGACACGCGGCGCCACGTCGCCATCAAACGGCGCGGGCGATGCCTTCGGCCGCCAGCGCCGCCTGCACACTCGGCCGCATTTCAATGCGCACCATGTAGCCAGCCAGCGCGGGTCGGCCCGCCAGATCGATGTCAAAAAACCGGGCCCAGCGCAGCACCGCATACAGGTAGGCGTCGGCCACGCTGAAGCGGTCGCCAAGCAGGTACGGCGCGGATAGCAAAACCTCCGCCAGATAATCCAGCCGCTTTTCCACCCGGGCCTGCCACCACTGGCGCGCCTCGGCGGGCAGCGTCCGGTTGAACAGCGGGCCAAAGCCACCATGGATTTCGGTGCTGATGAAGTTCAGCCATTCCTGCAAGCGGCTGCGGTCCCAGGTGCCGTTGGGCGGCGCCAGCCGGGCTTGCGGCTTCAGGTCGGCCAGATATTGCACGATGGCCGGCCCTTCGGTCAGCACCCGCCCGTCGTCCCGTTGCAGCGCGGCGACGTAGCCCTTGGGGTTGATCGCCAGAAAATCGCTGCCGTCTTCGGTGCGCTTGGTTTGGTTGTTCACCCGCACCAGGGTAAAGGGCAAGTCCAGCTCGCGCAGCACGATGTGCGGCGACAGCGAGCAGGTGTCGGGGGCGTAGTACAGCTTCATTGGTGTCGGTCCTTCGGTTCAGCAACAACCGCGAGCATGACGCCGCCTCTGGCATGCGTAAAATTACTTCTTCAAAAATGTGGAATAAGCAGGGCTGATGCCATGATGAACCTGATGCACTGGCGGCTGATGCTGGCCGTGGTGGACGCCGGCAACATCACGCACGCGGCGGCCGACGTGGGCATGACCCAGTCCGGCGCCAGCCAGGCCATCGCCAACTTGGAAGACATGCTGGGCGCGCCACTCTTCACGCGCGAGCGTCGGCAGACGCTGCCCACGGCATTGGGCCTGCGCGTGGCGAACGAGGCGCGGGCCATGCTGGATGCGCTGGGGCGCATTCAACACATGGCGCAAGACGCGCGCGGCACGGCGCGCGGCACCTTGCGGCTGGCCAGTTTTCCGATGGTGTTTTCCACCATCCTGCCGCCGGTGCTGCGGCGTTTTCGGCAGCAGCATCCGGGCATCGACGTGGTGTCGCTTGAAGCTTCGGATGACGAAGTGCAAGCCCTGCTGGCGGCAGGCACCGTGGATGCGGGCGTGGTGCTGAACGCCGCGCCCGGCCGGCCCGTGTGCCCGCTTGGGCAAGACGAATGGATGGCGGTGCTGCCGGCCGCGCACCCGCTGGCCCGCGCGGGTAACGCCGTCGACCTGGCGGCGCTGACGGCGCAGGCTTTCGTGTTGGCCACGGGTGGATGCAGCGTGCACGCACAGAGCGTGGCGCAGGACGCCGGCCTTGCCATCCCCGACGTGCGCGCCACCGTGCGCGACTGGAGCAGCGCCTTTGCCCTGGTGCGTGAAGGCGTGGGCGTGGCGCTGGTGCCCGCGCTGACCCTGCCTGAAAACCGGCGCGGGCTACGCGTGCTGCGGCTGGCGAATCCGCTGTACCGGTCGTTCGGGCTGGCGGCATCGGCGCAAGCGGCGGACAGCGCACCGGTTCAAGCATTGTTTTCCATGTTGCGATCCCTGCAAGACAGCCGGCCCGGGCCTGCATCCGTGCCCGCATCGGCAACCGAACCCGAACCCGAACCCTGACGCCTTGCCTTGATGATCCGGGTCGCCATGCGTGCCGAATTTGCCACATGCATACGGCGCGCCGATGCGTGTTTGCCTTTAAGCTCCAACGGATATGCGGATCGCCACAACCGTCGATGCGCCACACACAACAGTCCCAAGGACGCATATGGAAGAGACAACGCAAGAAACCGCCATGAACTGGCCGCAATTGGTGGACGACCTGAACAAGCTGCTGCGCCTGAAAACCACCGTCATCGGCATGAAGCTGTTCGAAGACGAGGCCGACATGGCCGGCATCAAGGGGTTGCGGCGGCCGCAAGCCACGCACACCACGGATCAAATCGTCGGCATGGCCGCGCGGCTGGGGTGGACGGTGGGCATCACCGGCAACGATTTGGTCGGCGCGCAATGCCGCGCCGTGATCGGCCTGGGGCCACAAGACGAAGACTGGAAAAGCGGCAAGGACTACGTGGGCGTGTGGCACGCCACTGAAGCTGATGCGCGGGCGCGCCAGGAAGCCTTGTCCTGTGTGCCGGCGGGCAAGTATCGCGGGCTGGTGGTGTCGCCGCTGGCGTCGGGCCGGCTCAACCCGCCCGACATCTGCCTGATCTACGCCACGCCAGGGCAGATGATCATTCTTATCAACGGCTTGCAGTGGAAGAACTACCGCCGCTTTGACTGGAGCGTGGTGGGCGAGACGGCCTGTGCCGATTCCTGGGGCCGCGCGCTGGCTACCGGTGAACCCAGCTTGTCCTTGCCCTGTTTTGCAGAACGCCGTTACGGCGGCGTGCCCGACGAAGAAATGCTGATGGCGTTGCCGCCGCGCTACGTGCCCATTGCCATCGAAGGCATGAAGGCACTGGCCGCCAACGGCTTGCGCTATCCCATTGCGCCGTATGGCATACAGAACGACGTGCGGGCCGGCATGGGCGTCAGCTACGCACAGCCGCCCGCGCGCGGCACGTAAAGGGGGGGTGCAGCGCGTCGGCAAAAGCGCGGGCGGCGGGCCCCAACGGCATGTCGATGCGGTGCGCCAGGTACGTCTCGGTCTCGACCTGGCTGCCGCGTCCCAGGCTGTGCGTGGGCAGGCGCACCAGCCGGCCTTCGGCCAGATCGCGCGCTACCTGCCACAGCGGCAGGCGGCCCCAGCCCAGGCCCGACAAGATCAGCGCGTGCTTGGTGTCCTGGCCGCTGACGCGGCAGGTCTGCGGCGACAACACGGCAAAGTCGCGCCCTTCACTTAAGCCGGACGGATCGGCTTGCACGATCTGCAAGTGGTCGGCCAATTCCGGGGCGCCCAGCATGGCGTTGCCCGCCGGGTTGCTAGCCGAGTCGCCGGCCGCGTCGCCCGCCGCGTCGCCCGCCGCGTCG
>NZ_JBLVOL010000061.1:0-10422 GCF_053543755.1 Achromobacter semiaridum
CGATGCGCGCGTCTGGCGCGCGGCGGCGGCGATCGGCCTGATGTGCTGCCCGCAGTTCGCGGTGCTGACCTTCGCCACGGTATTCCTGCACGACTTCAGCCAGGCGGGTATCGGCACGCTGACTGCCGTGATGGTGGCCGTGCAACTGGGCGCGATGGTGGCGCGCATTGCCAGCGGCAGGTGGACCGATCGGCACGGCAACCGGCGCGCCTTTCTGCGCCGCTGCGCGCAACTGAGCGCGCTGATGTTCGCGGCGCTGGGCGCCGTCGCCTGGCTGGTCGGCGAGGCCCCGTCGGCGACGGGCGCGGTGATCGCCACGGCAGTCGTGCTGACGGCGGCGGGCGTGTGCGCGTCCGCCTGGCACGGAGTGGCGTATACCGAATTGGCAACGCTGGCCGGCGTCAACCGCGCGGGCACGGCGCTGGGCATGGCGAACAGCTGCGTTTATTTGGGCCTGTTCCTGACGCCGCTTGCGCTGCCCCACGTGGTGGCGGCCAGTTCGTGGCCCGCCGCCTGGGTGCTGGCGGGCGTGGCAATGCTGGCGGCCTTGCCGCTGTTGCCGCGCGCGTCATTGCGGGCGACATAGTCGCATGCGTCGCCGCAGGCGCCGGCGACTGCTATGCCTGGAATTCCCCCGTCAGCCACGCCAGAAAAGCCCGGACCGGCGGATGGCGTTCGCGCCCCGGCGCGCACAGCGCCGTGTAAGCCGCGCCGGGCACGCGCACCTGCGGCCGGTACGCGGCCAAGGTGCCGGCGCGCACGCTGTCGGACACCATGACGGAACTTGCCAGCACCAGCCCCTGCCCCGCGATGGCGGCTTGCAGCGCGTAGTGCTCTTCGGCGTACGCATGCACTGCCGAGGGTTCCCGCCATGCGGGCATGCGCGCCGCCTGGCACCACGCCAGCCAGCCTTGTTCGTACAGATCCGAATCGCGCCAGCGCACCGTCACCAGCGCAGGCGACGCTTTGGCGGCGCGCGTCTTCGACATTTGCGCGATCAGGCCGGGCGCGCCGTACACGCCGAACCACTCGGGCAGCGTCGCGGCGGTATGCAGGGCGGGATAGGCGCGTCGGCTATAGCGCACCGCCACGTCCACGCTGGCGTCTTGCAGCAGGTCCACGGGGTCGGCGCCGGTTTGCAGGTTCAGCTGGTATTGCGGAAAGGCTTGATGAAAGCGCCCCAGTCGCGGCACCAACCACAGGGCCGCGAAGGAATGTGTGGTGGACAGCGTCAAGGCGCCCGAGGCCGGTTCGGGGCGCAAGGCGTCCAGCGTTTGCGCAATATCCAGCAGCGCACCATGCACGCTGATGAAAAGGCGCGCACCCTTGTCCGTCAGTTTTACGCTTCGCGGCGCGCGGTTGAACAGCGAAAATCCCACTTGCCGTTCCAGCGCCTTGATCTGGTGCGACACCGCCGTGGGCGTCACGGCCAATTCGGCGGCGGCCAGCTTGAAACTGCGCAGCCGCGCGGCGGCCTCGAACGCACGCAACGCGGTCACCGGCAATGTTGAAAACATGATGTTGGGGCAGTCTATGGATGAAATAAATTCATCTTAATCAAGGATTCGTCATTTGTCGTCGACATGCCGGATTTCTATATTGAAGGCACGACATTACTCGGAGCCATCATGAATCGAAATCATCCATCCCAACGCTTGCTGATCCTGGTCGGCAGCCCCCGCCGCGACGGCAACAGCGCGGCATTGGGCGCCGCCGCGCAACGTGGCGCAAACGCTGCCGGCGTATCCACCAGCCTGCTTTTCCTGGACGATTACATCCAAGGATTCCTGTCCGACCTGCGGCACCAACCCGGGCCCGATGACCGCTATTCGGAACTGTTTCTTGAACACTTCCTGCCGGCCGATGGCGTGCTGATCTGCACGCCCATTTATTGGTACGGCATGTCGGCGCAGACCAAGGCTTTCTTTGACCGTTCGTTCAGCCACTATGCCGGCAGCGGCCCCGAGCCGGAACGGGTCAAGGCGCGCATGACGGGCAAGCGCCTGGGGCTGGCGGTGGCGTCCGAGGAAACCTACCCGGGCGCAGCGCTGGGCATCGTGCACCAGGTGCAGGAATACGCGCGCTATTCGCATTCGGAATTTGTGGGCTATGTGCACGGCGCGGGCAACCTGCGCGGCGAAATCGCGGCCGATCCGCGTCAACCCTTGTTGGCGGCCGAGCAACTGGGCGCTTCGTTCTTTAGCCGGAAATATTCCGACTACCGCATCGAAACGCCCCGCCCTCACAACGTCTGGGAACCCGCGCGCACCAGCACGCCGGGCGTGCTGCCGTAGACCTGTTTGAACACGCGCGTCAGGTGCGCCTGGTCGGCAAAACCCACGGCTTGGGCCGCCTGCGCCAGTGGCACGCCGCCGCGCAACAACACCCGTGCGCGCGCCACGCGCCAATTGCGCAGCCACGCCTGCGGGGGCAGCCCGTAGCGGCGGGCAAACTGCTTGACCAGTGTGGTGCGGTGACGGTCCTGCGCGCGGGCCAGCGCCTCAAGATCCGGCGCGCAGGCGGGATCGGCGGCCATGCGATCGCGCAGCAAGGCGCAGACGTCGGACACGTCCTTGTCCGTCGACTCCGTCGTGTCGCCATGGGCGCCATGCGCGCCATGCGCGCCAAGCAGGCCGAGCAGCGCGGCCGAGATTCGGTCGCGGCGTTCGCAGTCGCGCATGGCGCCCGGCGCCAGGGCGGCCAGCCATTGCGCGCATAACGCCGGCGCACTGACGACCGGGCCCGAGACGCGCACGGTACGGCCCGGCATGGCGCGCGCGTGGTCATCGAACCACGCCGGGTCGATGTACGCCATGCGATAGGCCAGCGGCGCGTCGGACGTGCCGCCCGTATGCACCTGGCCGGGCGCAATCACCACCAAGTCGCCCGTAGCGGCCACGTGCGTGCGGCCTTGGACGGTAAAGGAACATCGGCCGCGCTCGATGGCGCCGATGGACCAGGCATCATGAAAATGCGGCGCGTAGCAATACGCGCGCAGGTCCGCGATCAAGACGTCGCCGGGCAGCTCCGCGCCACAATGCCAAATATGTTGAGATGCCGCCATCAGATAGCCGAAAGTGAATGATCAGGACTGAATAGCGCGGCATCCGCCCCGCGCTCTCATCGCCCTGCCCCGATACGCTAGCCGAAGTACCTTCCGTCCGCATTCAGCGACCGCGCCAACAGCCACGCATTGGACGGATTTTCGCCGACGCGGCGGATGGCGTAAGGCCACCAGTCGGCGCCAAAAGGCAGGTAGACCCTGACGTTATAGCCCAGGCCGCGCAGCGCCATTTGCCAGTCGGGGCGCACGCCATAGAGCATTTCAAATTCGAACGCGTCGGGCGACCATCCCCGTTCGCGCGCCAACGTCATGAGGGCGCCGGCAAGCCGGTCGTCGTGCGTGCCGAAAACCGGATAAAACCCCGCTTCGCGCGCTTCGTGCGACAGCATGATGGCCGCCGCGTCCAGATACGCCTGGTCGATCCGGGCGCGGCCGGCATGGTCCAGCGCGCGCTCGGGAAACGCGCCTTTTACCAGGCGCAACGACGTATGCCGGCGCACGGCCCAGGCCAGGTCTTCGGGGGTGCGCCGCCGCCGCGCCTGCAAGGTCAGGCCGACGGGCAAGCCGTCTTCCAGCAACGAGCGATGCAGCGCGCAGGTGCGATCGCGGATGGCGGAATCTTCCATATCCAGCACCATCCAGTTGCGGCCGCCGATGGCGCCGCGGGAGCTTGCAACGGCCTTGGCGATGCGGGTCGCGTTGGCGGCGCCCACCGCGTCACCGGCCATGTAGCCGATGGCGGTGGGGTCCACGGACACATGCGCGTCCAGCCCCGCCGCGCCCAGCGCGCCACAGGCTTCGATGGTTTGCGACACGTTGTGTTCGATGGCGGCGGCGTCGGCCACGTATTCGCCCAGGTAGAACAACGACGCCCGGATGCCATGCGCCTGCCACAGCCGCAACGCGGCGTGAACCGCGGCGCCCACATCCGCGCCGCCGACGAAGCGCTGCGCCAGGGACGAGCGTGCCGCCACCGCCCGCATCGCGCGCCCCATCATGGGGCTGCGCGCCAGCGCGATGGTGGTTCTTTGGAAAATGCTCATGAATGCTCCCGCTAGAGAGCCGCACTATGGCGTGGCCGGACGCGCTTGTATTGAACGCCCGTGAACGCGGGCAATGGCTCCTGGGGGACGCGGCCTCAAGGCCGAAACGGCGCCGGGTCCAGCGGCAGTTCCAGCCCGGCCATCTGCGCCGTCAGCAGCGCGGCGCTGCCGCAGGCCAGCGTGAAGCCCAGCGCGCCCTGGCCGATGTTCAGCCACAGGTTGTCGGCTGCGGGACTCTGCCCGATCAGCGGTTTGCCGGTAGGGGTGGCCGGGCGCAAGCCGGCCCAGGGAATGGCTTGCGACAAATCCAGCGCCGGAAACGCCTCGCGCACCTGACGCTTGAGCAGATCCACGCGCGCGGGATCGATATCCGCGTTGGCGCTGCCGATATCGACCATGGCGGCAATGCGCAGCACCTTACCCACGCGCGCATAGACGATGCGGCGCTCGTAATCCGTCACGCTGATGCGAGGGGCAACCGGTTCGTCATCCGCCAAGGGCACGCTCAGGCTGTACCCCTTCAGCGGGTACAAGGGCACGTCGTGCCCCAGCGGCTTGAGCAGCGCACGGGTGCCGATCCCGGTGGCCAGCACGATGGCGTCGGCGCCGATGTCGCCATGGCGCGTGTTCACCGCGACGATGCGGCGGCCTTCGCGCTGCAAACCCGTCACGGGGTTGGACATGGCGCATTCCACATTGCCCAGCGCTTGCAGGCGGTCGAACAGCCCTTCGGTGAACTGACGGCAATCACCCGCTTCTTCGCTGGGCGTGTAGATCGCGCCAGCCAAGTTGCGGCCCATGGCGGCCAGCGCGGGCTCCATCGCCAGGGTTTGCGCCGCGTCCAGTACCTGCTGCTGAGCGCCGTGCCCGGCTTGATAGGCCACCAGCGCGCGCGCCTTGTCCAGCAAGGCCGCGCTGCGGTAGGCGATCAACTTGCCGTTTTTCAGGTGGCCAAAATCCAGGTTTTCCTGTTGCAGCAGCGTGTGCATGACGTCGCGGCTAAGGTAGGACAGGCCCAGCAACTGCGCAGTGGACGCCTTGGCCACCGACGCGCGGCAGGCCAGCGCAAATTGCACGCACCACCGCCATTGGTGGGGATCCAGCCGGGGCCGGAAGCGCAGCGGGGAATCCTGGCGCAAGAGCCAGCCGGGCACGCTGGGCAATACGCCCGGCCCCGCCAGCGGCGCGACGTAGCTGTAGCTGAGCTGACCGCCGTTGGCGTAGCTGGATACTTCCGCCGGCCGCGCCTGGCTATCCACCAGCACCACATCGTGGCCCTGGCGCGCCAGGAAATACGCAGACGTCACGCCGACAACGCCCGCACCGATTACGCAAACGCGCATGCCTTCATCCAATCAAACAGGGAATATCCCATTTTGTAACGGCCATGGGCGGCGCGGCAAATGCCAAACGCCGCAGCATCCATAACAAAACATCATGGGATGGGGCAGGGTCAGCCGGGGCCGGTCAAGCCGCGCGATGCAGCTTGATGATGGCCGCGGCGGTGGGGTCGCGCACCAGATCGGCCAACGTGTAGCCGTTCAGCGCATCGTAGAAAGCGTTCAGGGTCTGGGCCAGCACGCCCGCCAGCCGGCAGGCGCCGTCCAGCGCACAGGGCGGTTCGCGGCAGTCGATCAGCGGCCCTTGCTGTTCCAGTTCGCGGATCAGGTCGCCCACCGGATAGGTGCACGCGTCACGCGCCAGCCGCAAACCGCCGCCCTTGCCGCGCACGGTACTGATCCAGCCGCGTTGCGACATGAAGTGCACCACTTTGACCAGGTGATTGCGCGACACGTCGAAACGCTCGGCAATTTCCGGGATGGTCACGGCCGTGGGCCGGTCGCGGCATTGCGTCAGATACATCAAGACGCGCAGGCCGAAGTCGGTGAATCGGGTCAGTTGCATGGCGGGATGGGGGTGGCCGGGCGGCCCGGCAAGTTCAGGCCGCCAGGATACACCGCTCAGGCAGGGGCGCCGCCGGTGCCAAAGGCCTCGGCGTGGATGCGCACGGGTTCCACGCCCAGCTCCAGCAAGGCAGAGCGTTGCGCGGCCATGAACGGCGCCGGGCCGCACAGGTAGTAGTCGGCGCCCGGCACAATGGCTTCGTGCGCAATGGCGCGCAGGTTCACGCGACCACGGTGGTCGTAGTCTTCACCGGCCTTGTCGGCATGGCCGACTTCTTCATAGAAGACCGCCTTGCGCACATTGGCGCGCTCTGCCGCGATGCGGTTCACGTGGTCGCGCATGGCGTGCACCGCCCGGTTGCGGCAACCGTGCACGAACCGGATCTGGCGTTTGTCGTCCGTACGCACCAGGTGGTTCAGCATGGAGACCATCGGAGTCAGCCCGACGCCGCCGCTAAGCAGCACCACGGGCGCGTCGCTATCTTGTTGAAGATAAAAATCGCCTTGCGGCGGCGCCACATCCAGCACGTCGCCCTCTTGCAGCCGGTCATGCAAGGTGTTGGACACCAGGCCCGCCGGCGTGTCGGCGCCCGCGGCCTCGCGCTTGACCGAAATACGCAGGCGATCTTGCCCGGGCGCATCCGACAAACTGTATTGGCGCGGTTGCATCAGACCCAGCTCGGGAATATAGACGCGCACGGACAGGTACTGGCCGGGCCGATATTCGGGCACCGTGCCGCCATCGGACGGCGCCAGATAGAAGGAAGTGATTTCGGCGCTTTCCGGCTGCTTGCCCACGATGCGAAACGCGCGCCACCCCGTCCAGCCGCCCGGCTTGGCCGCCGACTCGGCGTACAGGCGCGATTCTTCGGCGATCAGCAAGTCCGCCAACTGCCCATACGCGGCGGCCCAGGCGTCCACCAGTTCGTCGGTGGCGGCCTCGCCCAGCACTTCGCGGATGGATGCCAGCAAATGCTTGCCCACAATGGCGTAGTGCTCGGCGCGGATGCCCAGGCTGACGTGCTTGTGCACGATGCGCGTCACCACGGGGGCCAGCACGGAAGGGTCGTCGATGTGTTCCGCGTAGGCGGTCACGGCACCGGCCAGCGCATGCTGCTGCTGGCCACCGGCCTGATGGCCCTGGTTGAACACGTGCTTGAGCTCGGGATTGTGCTGAAACATGCGCGCGTAGAAATGACGCGTCAGCGCCACGCCATGGGTTTTAAGAACGGGGGCCGTGGCTTTGACCAGCGCGCGGACTTCGGGGCTCAACATCTTGCTGCTCCTTGAATTGCGATCGTGCTCGCTTTAAACATATATTCATAATACATCTTTAAGAACGAACGAGCCAATCCCGGCGCGCCTGTTATTCGATATTGCGTACCCATTCGCCAACAAGTGTTAGCGCAGGCAAGACGCAGCCGGCGCCGCCACGCCAAATTGGATACCTTGTGGCTTGGGCCGGGCCCTGCCAGACCACGGAGACCATCCATGCGTCCCCCACCATCCAGCTGGCCGCCTGCCACGGACCGGGCGGCGCGCGCAGCCGCCAATTGCCGCCGGCATCCCTGGCGAGGCCGACCGTGGCCATATCCGCTGGAAAAGCCAGTTTTGCCGCCTTGATCAAGGCTTCTTTCAACGTCCACAGCAGGTAAAAACGATGGCATCGGGCCGGCCCGTCCAAGGCGGCCAGTGCCTCGGCCTCTTCCGCTGAGCAGACCCAGGCGGCCAGCGCGGCGAAATCCCGCGTGCGCAGGCGCTCAAGGTCGGCGCCCACTGCCCAGCCGTCCGGGGCGCGGACGCAGACGGCGTGGCCGCCGCTGTGGCTAAGCGACGTCACGCCGCCCGGGGGGGTGGACCGGCGCGCGTCATGCAGCAAGGCGCGGCTGACCTGCCAGTCTTCGCGGGCCTTGGGGCCGGATCGGGCGGACGCCAGCAAGGCATCGTTTTCGGACAGGTCCTTCACCCGATAACGATCCGCGGCGCCTTTGTCCGCCCAATACATGAATAGTTCCTGAATTTCCACGGCAACAAGTAACCAATTACATTTCAAAGCCGTCAAACCCCTTGGGGCGGCGCCGACACAAAGTTACTACTGAAAACAAATTCCATGAGCGATGACATAGTAGAATCGCGCGCTATGTTGACGTTTTCAATCGCGCAATGGCAAGGTTGGACGCAAGGAATGGAGTCGCCCGAAGACTGGTTTCATTGGGCGCAACACCCTTACTGTCCTCTTGATGACGCACGCGCGCCCCGCCTGGACTTTCTGCCCCCGATGCAACGCCGCCGGCTCAGCCCGCTTGCCCGCGCGGTGTTCGAATGCGCGTGGCCGCTAGCGGCCGGGCGCCCGGCGATGCCTTTCGTGTTTGCCTCGCGGCACGGCGAAACCAGCCGCAACTTCGGCCTGCTGCAAGCGCTGGCGGCGGATGAACCGTTATCGCCCACTGCGTTCGGCCTGTCGGTGCACAACGCCATCGCCGCGCAGTGGTCGATCATACGCGGTGAAACCACGGAATCCGTTGCGCTGTCCGTGGACGGCGACGGCCTGGAACACGCCTTTGTCGAAGGCGCCATGCTGCTGGACCAAGGCCATGACGACGTCCTGGTGGTGCTTGCCGAAGAACGCCCGCCCGCGCCCTATGCGGCCTGGATCGATGACGTGCCCTACACCTACGCCGCCGCGTTTCGCTTGCGCGCCGGCTCGGACTGGTCGCTGGCCCTGTCCTTTGGCGCCGACAGCCACCGCCCGCCGCCCGCGCCTTCCCCCGACCCGACGGCAGCCGCGCACCCCTGGCCCAACCCCTTGAACCTGCTGCGCCACCTGACGCTGCGCACCCCCACGTGGGCGCATGCCAATCATGCCCGACGCTGGACCTGGACCCGCACCGCATGACTAGCCCCCCCCAACCCCGCCAGGACTTCTGGCTTTGGCGCCTGCTGGCCACCGGCATGGCCTTCACGATGTTCGGCGTGGGCGGCGTGCTGTTGCGCGTGTTGGTCTTCCCGCCGCAGCGCCTGCTGCCGGGCGGCCGGATCGAACGCCAGCGGCGCGCGCGCTGGGCGCTGAACCGCACGTTTCGCCTGTTCATCCGGTTCATGGTCCGGGTGGGCATCCTGACCGTTGAATTCAAAGGCGCCGAACGCCTGGGCAAGCCCGGCCAGATGATCCTGGCCAACCACCCGTCGTTGCTCGATGTGGTGTTCCTGGTGGGACACGTCAAGAACGCCAACTGCATCGTCAAGCATGGGCTGGCCACCAACCCCTTTACGCGCGGGCCCATCGCCAACGCCGGCTACATCACCAACGACGAAAGCTTCGACATGTTCGACCGCGCCGCCGATGTGCTGCGCAACGGCGAAACGCTGATCGTCTTTCCGGAAGGCACGCGTACGCCGCCTGACGCCTTGCCGCGGTTTCACCGTGGCGCCTGCGCCATTGCGCTGCGCGGCGCACGCGTCGTCACGCCCGTGGTGATCCAGATGAACCCGCGCAGCCTGACCAAGGGCGAACCTTGGTACCGGATTCCCGCGCGCCGCATGCGCTATGTCATCCAGGTGGGCGAGGACATCGACCCGTCCGTCTGGAGCAGCGCGCATCCCCTGCCCGCCGCAGGCCGCAAGATGAATGCCTGGCTGCATGCCTATTTCGAAGCCGAGTTGGCGCGCACCGCGCCGGCCGGCGCTGTCATGAACGAACACGCCACCCGGGACGGTGGCAACGGAGTCAAAGCGGGATGAATCAATTGGAACTTGAGCTCAAGACGCTCGTCATCGAATCGCTGGGGCTGGAAGACATCACCCCCGACGACATCGCGTCCGACGCCCCGCTGTTTGGCGACGGTTTGGGGCTGGATTCGGTCGATGCCCTTGAGCTGGGCCTGGCGCTGCAAAAGCGCTACAGCATCGCCATCGACCCCGAAACGCGCAACATGCGCGAGCATTTCACCAGCATCAGCAGCCTGGCGGACTTTGTCGCCGCGCAGCGCCGCGCCTAACGCAGATGGAGTCCACGATGCATACCCGTGAGGACATCTTCAATACGTTGCGCGAGGCGCTGGTCGAGCTGTTCGAGATCGAACCCGAACGCGTTACGCCGCAAGCCAATCTATATACCGATCTGGAAATCGACAGCATCGACGCCATCGACCTGATCGACCACGTGCGCCGCCAGACCGGCCGCAAGCTGGACGCGAACGACTTTCGCACGGTGCGCACCGTCGAGGACGTGGTCCAGGCCATGTGGCAGAAGCAGGCTCCCGACGCATGAGGCGCGGCGTTGCGGCCGGCTTGGCCGTTGCCGGCGTCGCGTATCCCTTTGTGGTGCACGCAACGCTGGGGCGCGTCAGTCCCGCCTGGCTGGCCTTGCCGCTGGCGCTGCTGTGGTTGCTGCGTGGCGTGACCGCGGGGG
>NZ_JBLVOL010000061.1:10476-12215 GCF_053543755.1 Achromobacter semiaridum
CCGGGCGCGCGCTTGCTGCCGGCCGTGGCGGTAACGTTCTGCGTCGTGCTGGCGCTTTGCAATTCCGAGGCCTGGCTGCGCTGGTACCCCGTGATGGTCAATGCGATGATGCTTGCCATCTTCGGCACAAGCCTGCGCGTCGGCCGTCCCGTGGTTGAACAAATCGCCCGCCTGCGCCATCCAAGCCTGCCGCCCGAGGGCGTGCGCTATACGCGCAATGTCACGCGCGCATGGTGCCTGTTTTTTGCGGGCAATGGCGCCGTTGCCGCGGCCCTGGCCGCCTGGGCGCCCTGGAGCTGGTGGGTCGCCTACAACGGCGCCATCAGCTATGGCTTGATGGGCCTGCTGATGGCAGGTGAATGGCTGCTGCGCCCGGCAGCCGCGAAGGCAGTTTGAGCCATGCGCTGGACACCGCCTGAACACCTGCTGTTGCCAGACGCAGCCGCCCACGACGTCCTGCTGGCCGACGATCCCCCCTTGACGCGCGCGTCTTTCGCGCAGGCCAGCCTGCACGTGGCCGGCGCCTTGCAGGCACGCGCGCCGCGCCGCCTGGCGCTGTGGTTTGACGACGCCGTGGCGCTGGCCATCGCGCTGTACGCCTGCTGGCGGGCCGACGTCATCGCCGTCCTGCCCGGCGATGCGCAACCCGCCACCTGCGCCACGCTGGACGCGGATGTGGACGCCTGGCTGACCGACGCCGCCCTGCCCGTGCCGGCCTTTCGCCAATGGCGGCTGGACGGCTTGCAAGGCCACCCGCCCCTTGCGCCCGCCAGCCTGGACCCGTCGCGCACCGTGGTGTTGTGCACGTCGGGCTCCAGCGGCGCGCCCAAGCCGCTGCACAAGCAATGGCGGCAACTGTCGGCCGAGGTCCACGCCTTGCAGCGACAATGGCCGGAACCGGACACGCCCGTGCTGGGCAGCGTATCGGCCCAGCATATGTACGGCCTGCCGTTTCGCGTGCTGTGGCCGCTGTGCGCCGGCCGCCTGATCGACCGCCTTCAGCGCCACTATCCCGAGGAATTGCAGCAAGCCAGCCTGCGCTATCCGTCCTTCACCTGGATAGCCAGCCCCGCCATGCTGCGGCGGCTGGGCCAACGGCTGGACTGGGCGCAACTGCGCGGCCGACTGCTGCGCATTCATTCGTCGGGCGGTGCGCTGCCATTGCGGGTATCCGACGACATCGAACGCGAACTTGGCCTGCGTCCCACCGAAATCTATGGCAGCTCGGAAACCGGCGCGGTTGCGTGGCGCACCGGCGCGTCTGACTGGCAAGCCCTGCCCGGCGTTGCGCTCAGCACAGGCGCCGACGGCGCGCTGCGCGTGCAGTCGCCCTGGGTCAACGCCGCCGACGAACACACTTCGGATGGCGCCCGGCTGACCGGCAGCGGCTTTGAATTGCTGGGCCGCCTGGACCGCATCGTCAAGATCGAAGAAAAACGGATCTCGTTGCCGATGCTGGAACAGGCGCTGATGCGCCATGGGTATGTGTCCGATGCGCGGGTGGGCATCGCGAGCGGCGCTACGCGCCTGACCGGGCTGATCGCGCTGTCGGGCGCGGGCCTGCATCTGCTGCGCAACCAGGGCCGCAAGACGCTGGTGGACGCGCTGCGCACGCATCTGGGCACGGGTTTTGAGTCCCTGGCCATACCGCGTTCGTGGCGGCTTTTCAGGCATCTGCCCACCAATGCGCAGGGCAAGCTGCCGCAGGCATTGTTCGACGCGGCGGCGGGCCCGCGCCC
>NZ_JBLVOL010000061.1:12235-19191 GCF_053543755.1 Achromobacter semiaridum
GGGGGGGGGGCCCCGCGCCCGGTGGACCCCCACGCGGTCGAAGTGCCCGCCCAACCCGACAACGAACGCCGCTACACGCTGGATATTCTGTACGACCTGGCGTTTTTCAGCGGGCATTTCCCGACGGTGCCCGTGGTGCCCGGCGTGGCCCAGATCAGCTGGGCGGTGTCGCTGGCGCAGCGCGGCTTGTGCCCGGGCCTGCAATTTGGCGGCATGGAGGCCCTGAAATTTCAGCGGCTGCTGCGTCCGGGCGATCAGGCCGTGATGGCCTTGCGCTGGGACGAGACGAAACAAAAGCTGTATTTCACCTTGACGGTGGACGACGCGCCCTGCTCGTCGGGCCGCGTGATTCAAAGGGATGGCCATGCCGCAACCCCATAAGCTGTGCGCGGTCATCCCCGTCTACAACCATGGTGCGACGGTAGCCGCCGTGCACGCGCAAATGGCGACGCAGGGCTTGCCCTGCGTGCTGGTGGACGACGGTTCCGAGCCGGGCTGCGCCGCCGTGCTGGACACGCTGGCCGCGCAACCGCACACGCACCTGGTGCGCCGCGCCGTCAACGGCGGCAAGGGCGCGGCGGTACAGGACGGCCTGCGCGCCGCCTCCGCCTTGGGCTATACCCACGCCTTGCAGGTGGACGCCGACGGCCAGCACGCCCTGCACGACGCCATCGCCATGGCCGAGGCGTCGCGCGCCCAGCCGCAAGCGGTAATCTGCGGCGCGCCCGTCTACGGCGACGATGTCCCGCGCAGCCGCCTTTACGGGCGCTGGCTGACCCGCGTCTGGGTCTGGATCAACACGCTGTCGACGGACATCCCCGACGCCATGTGCGGTTTTCGTATTTACCCATTGGCGTCCGTCCTGCCCGTCATTGGCCGCGCAGGCGTCGGCCGCCGCATGGATTTCGACATCGCCATCCTGGTGCGCCTGCATTGGCGCGGCGTGCCGATGGCATGGCGCCCTACTCGCGTGACGTACCCGGAAGGCGGTGTGTCGCACTTCAAGGGCCTGCGTGACAACGTGCTGATCAGCCGCATGCACGCGCGGCTGTTCTTCGGGATGCTGGGCAGATCCCCGGCCTTGCTGTGGCGCCGTCTGGCACGAGGCGCGCAGCGCCTGACACGAAGGACCCAATCTTGAGCGCCGCCGATTCCCACTGGGCCCACCAGCGCGAGCGCGGCAGCCCCGCGCTGATGCGCCTGACGGCCTGGGCCGCGCGTCACCTGGGCCGCCGCGTGGTCGCGCCCGTGGTGTGGGTGGTGGTGCTGTACTTCTACGCCTTCGGCGGGCGCGCGCGTCGCGCCATCGCGCAGTACCAGCAGCGGCTGTCCAGCACGACGACGCCCGACATGCCCCACATGCCGCCCTCGGCGCACGTGCCGCTGCCGCGCACCCTGCCCGTCTACCGCCAATACCTGGCGTTCGCCGACGCCATGCTGGACAAGCTGGACGTCTGGCAAGGCAAGATCACGCTGTCGCACCTGGACATCGCCGACCCGGACGGCTTGCATGCCCAAATGGGCGCGGGCCGTGGCCAGATACTGGTGGGCTCGCATCTGGGCAACATCGAAGTGTGCCGCGCGTTGGCTGAACGGTCGGGCGCGCTGCGCCTGAATGTGCTGGTGCACAGTAAGCACGCCGTGCATTTCAACCGCCTGCTTGATGCGGCCGGCGGGGGCTTGCGCATGATCCAGGTCAGCGAACTGGATGCCGCCACCATGCTGGACCTGGCGCAGCGCCTGGATCGCGGGGAATGGCTGGCCATTGCCGGGGACCGCGTGCCGTTGCAGGGCGACCGCACCACGCTGGTCAACTTCCTGGGTGCGCTCGCGCCGTTGCCGCAAGGGCCCTGGCTGCTGGCGGGGCTGCTGCGCTGCCCGGTCAATGTGCTGTTCTGCACCCGCCATGGCGACCGCTACCGCGTCTCCATGCAGCGCTTGTGCGACGGCATTCAATGGACGCGCGCCACGCGCCAGGAACGCATCGCCCACTGGGCACAACGCTATGCCGACCAGCTAGCCGCGCACTGCCGGCTGGCGCCGCTGCAATGGTTCAACTTCTACCCTTTCTGGAAAGACGATGCGTAAACGAGGCCTTATCGGCGCACAGGTCGACATCCAGGTGCCCTTCTTCGACGTCGACTCGCTCAATGTCGTGTGGCACGGCCACTACGTGAAGTACCTGGAGCAGGCGCGTTGCGAACTGCTGGATCAACTGGGCCACAACTACGACGCCATGCGCGCCAGTGGCTACGCGTGGCCGGTCATCGATTTGCATCTGCGCTACGCCCAGCCCGCCGAGTTCGGCCAGCGCCTGACGGTCCGCGCCGAGCTGGTGGAATGGGAAAACCGCTTGAAGATCAATTATCTGATCCTGGATACGGCAAGCGGCAAGCGGCTGACGCGCGGCACGTCGGAACAGGTGGCCGTCTGCATCGAAACCCGTGAAATGCAATTGACCTCGCCACCCGCGTTCGTGGACGCCGTGCGGCGCAAGCTGCATGCCCTGGAGGCCTCGGCATGAAGGCGCCTGCGATCACGTCGTTTGCACTGGGGCTGAAAGGCGGCCTGAAACACGGCCTGAAACACGGCTTGAAACACGGCCTGAAACACGGCTTCAAACGCGGCCTGACACTCGCGCGACATGCGGCGCTGCGGCAGTTGCAGTTGCTCTTGCTGTTGCTGATCGCGCTGCCGTGGACCGCGCACGCTTTCAGCCTGGACGACCTGCAAGCCCAACTGCGTGCCACGCCGGTCGTGCGTGGCCATTTCATCCAGCAGAAATTCCTGCGCTCGCTGCCGCGGCCCCTGACCAGCCGTGGCGACTTCACGCTGGCGGCGGGCAAAGGGCTGTTGTGGCTGCTGCGCACGCCCATCGCCCAGGACCTGCGCATCGACGCCGGCGGCATATCGCGGCGTGATGAATCCGGGGCCTGGCAGGCCTTGCCGCAACAAACCGGCTCAGGCCGCGAGAACCGCCTGTTCCTGTCGGTGCTGGCCGGCGACACCAAAGGCCTGCAAGACAATTTCGACCTTGCCCTGACGGGCGACGCCACGGCATGGCAGTTGATGCTGACGCCGCGGTCCGCTTTGCTGCGCCAGATTTTTGACAACATCCAGATCAACGGCGGCAAGCTGGTTGACCGCATCGAATTGCGCGAGACCCAAGGCGATCGCAGCGTCCTGCAAATGACGGATGCGGTTGCCGCCGACGCCCTGACTTCAGAAGAGCAACGTGCGTTTTCCCATTGAGCGCTGGCTACCCCGGCTGTTCAAGCTGGGTCTGCTATTGGTTTTGTGCGTGGGCGCGTGGCAATGCCGCCACGGCTGGCCGGTGTCGGCCAACCTGATGGAGCTGGTGCCGCACACCCGGGCCGACGCCACGCGGCAGTTGGCCGAAGCACGCATCCAGGAACCGCTGTCCCGCCAGTTGCTGGCCCTGGTCGCGGCGCGGCCGGGCGCGGACCCGGTGGCGCCCGCGCGCGCCTTGGCCGACCGCCTGCGCGACAGCGGCCTGTTCGCCTCGGTGCAGCTGGAATTGAATGTGGACGTGGCCGCGCTGCGCGCGCAGTTGCTGGCAGGACGCCTTGCCATGCTGCCCCCCGCCGACCGCGAACAACTGGGCGCCAACCCCGCCGCCTACGCCCAACGTCGCGCGCGCGAATTGTCCGACCCGTTTTCGTCGTCGGGGCTGGTGCCCGTGGACCAGGACTGGTTGGGGCTGACGCGGCGCGCCGAACAGGCGCTGCGGCCGGGCGGCGCGGTGCAATACGACATGGGCACCGGCACGCTGCAAGCCGAACACGACGGCAGGCGCTGGGTGATGGTGCGCGCCGAAACGCGCGCTGACGCATTCGACACCGACGCGCCGCAGGGCCTGGCGGCCCGCATCGACGAAGCCCGCCAGGCGCTACAGGCCGACGGCGCGGAACTCCTGGTGGCCGGCGGCCCGCTGTACGCGGCGGCCGGGCGGGCGCAGGCCGTGGCGGAAAGTTCGTGGATCGGGTCCATCGCCATGGCCGGCATCGTCCTGGTGCTGTTGCTGGCCTTGCGCCGCGCGCGCGCGTTGCTGGCATTCATCCCGGTGGCGGTGGGCCTATTGACCGGCGCGGTCGCCTGCGTGGCGGTGTTTGGCTCGATCCATGTGCTGACGCTGGTGATCGGCGCCAGCCTGATCGGCGTGGCGGTGGACTTTCCCATGCACTGGCTGGGCAAAAGCTACGGCATGGCCGACTGGCAGGCATGGCCCGCGCTGCGCCGCGTGTTGCCCGGCCTGACCATCAGCCTGGCGGCCAGCCTGGTCGGCTACGTGGCGTTGGCCTTTACCCCGTTTCCCGCCCTGACGCAGACGGCCGTCTTTTCAGCCGCCGGCCTGTTGGGCGCCTACGCGTGCACGGTGTGCCAGCTTCCGGCATGGATGAACGGCTGGCGCCCGCGCCCATGGCCCCCGCTGTTGCATGCCGCCGAAGCGGCCTTGCGTTTGCGCGAACGCGTGGCGGGCCAACGCCTGTTGCTGGCGGTGGGCGCCCTGGCGTTGGTGGCCGCCACCGCGGGTGGCATCAGCCGGCTGGTCATCCAGGACGACCTGCGCCAATGGCTCAGCCTGCCCGCCCCGCTACTGCAACAAGCGCGCCAGATCGGCGAAATCACCGGCTTCACGCCGACCAGCCAGTTCTTTCTGGTGCGCGCGCCCGACGCGGACGAGCTGCTGCGCCGACAAGCGCAGGTGGCTCGCAAGCTGGACGCGCTGGTCCAGCGTGGTGACCTTGCCGCTTACAGCGCGCTTAGCCAGCTGGTGACGCCCGTGCAGGACCAGCTGGCGCTGGGCCAACGGCTGGCGGCACGGGTCCGGCAGCCCCAGGCCTGGAAACCATTGACCGACATCGGCATTCCGCTTGAGTCCCTGCAACAAGAACTGCAAGGCTACGCCGCGTTGCCCCCGCTGACCCTCGACGCCGCGCTGCAAGGCCCGCTGGCCGAACGCTGGCGCGGCCAATGGCTGGGCGTGCACGACGGCCAGGCAGCCGGCATGGTCACGCTGCTGGGCCTGCGCAGCGCCGCCGCCCTGGACGGCATCGCGGGCGATTTGCCGGGCGTCGAACTGGTGGACCGCAGCGGCGACTTGAATCGCATGTTTGCGTCGACCCGCATCGAAGCCGCCGAACTGAAGCTGCTGTCCTATGGCGTGGCCGCCGTGTTGCTGCTACTGACGCTGGGTCGGGCGGCCACGTGGCGCATTCTGGCGGTGCCTCTTGCCGCCACCGCCTGCGCCTTGGCCGCCTTGGGCTACCTGGGCCAGCCCCTGACCCTGTTCAGCCTGTTCGGCCTGCTGTTGGTGTCCGCCATCGGCGTGGACTACGCCATCTTCATGTTCGAACGCGTGGCGGGCGCCGCCGCCAGCCTGGTCGGCATCCTGCTGGGCGCCGTCACCACCTTGCTGTCCTTCGGTCTGCTTGCCGTCAGCCAGACGCCGGCTATCGCGAACTTCGGCATGGCCGTCGCGCTGGGCGTTGCCTTCTCTTTGCTGTGGTCTCCCTGGGTGCGTCCGCCCCAGCATGGCCGCTCCCTCTAGCTCAACCTACATGGAATCTCCCCTCATGGAACATCGTGAAGTCGTCGTCATCGGAGCGGGTCCCGCCGGTGCGGTTGCGGCGGCCCTGCTCAAGCGGCAAGGCCATGATGTCTTGATGCTGGAACGCCAGCAATTTCCGCGCTTTTCGATCGGCGAAAGCCTGCTGGCGCACTGCCTGGAATTCGTGGAAGAAGCCGGCATGATGCCCGCCGTCAACGCGGCGGGCTTTCAGGTTAAGAACGGCGCCGCCTTTGCGCGGGGCGACGACTACACCTACTTTGATTTTCGCGACAAGTTCACGGCCGGCCCCGGCACCACCTTCCAGGTGCAGCGCGCGCAGTTCGACAAAGTACTGGCCGACGATGCCGCGCGCCAGGGCGTGGACGTGCGCTACCTGCAGGAAGTCACCGCCGCGGATTTCAGCGGCGACCAACCGCTGCTGGATGTGCGCGGCGCCGCCGGCGCCGGCTACCAGGTCGCAAGCCGCTTCGTGCTGGACGCCAGCGGCTATGGCCGCGTGCTGGCCCGCTTGCTGGACCTGGAACGCCCGTCGTCGATGCCGCCTCGCAAGGCGATCTTCACGCACATCGAAGACCGCATCGACGACCCCGGCTTTGACCGCGAAAAAATCCTGATCAGCGTGCATCCCGAACAGCCGGGCATCTGGTATTGGCTGATTCCGTTTTCGAACGGCCGCTGCTCGTTCGGCGTGGTCGGCGGCCAGGACCTCTTCGGCGGCCCCGATCAGGACCTGATGTCGACCCTGCGCGAGATGGCCGCTGCCGCGCCGAACCTCAAGCGCGTGCTGGCCAATGCCGTGTGGGATACGCCGGCCAACACCATCGGCGGCTATTCCGCCAGCGTCACCCGGCTGTACGGTCCCGGTTACGCGCTGCTGGGCAACGCGGCCGAATTCCTGGACCCGGTGTTTTCGTCGGGCGTGACCATCGCGCTGCGCTCGTCCAAGCTGGCCACCGACGCCCTGCACCGCCAACTGGGCGGCGAAGTGGTGGACTGGCAGGCCGATTTCGCCGACCCCTTGATGCTGGGCGTGGAAACCTTCCGCGCCTACGTGCAAGGCTGGTACAGCGGCGAATTCCAGGACGTGGTGTTCCACAAGAACCCGCAGCCCGAGATCCGGCGGATGATCAGCTCGATTCTTGCCGGCTACGCCTGGGACACCGCCAACCCCTTTGTCGCCAGCCCGCAGCGCCGCCTGCGCATGCTGAGCGAGCTTTGCCGTGGCGCCGCCACGCAAGCCGAACCCGCCTGAGACCGATGATGCAAGCCGCTTCGCCTCGCCCGCCCGTATCCGTGCACACACATGGCGTTTTTGCACGCCTGCCCTTGCCCGTACCCCGCCTTGGCGTTGTGCCGCGCTTGC
>NZ_JBLVOL010000062.1:0-6470 GCF_053543755.1 Achromobacter semiaridum
AAAGACGCCCCCCCGGGGGGCAGCAAGCGTGCGCAGCACGCGCGGCGTGGGGGGCGCATGCCGCCGCCGGGCCGCCCCAAGGGGAAAGACGCCCCCCCGGGGGGCAGCAAGCGTGCGCGGCGTGGGGGCATTATTACTTCGGCGGCATGCGGATGGCGCCGTCCAGGCGGATGGTTTCGCCGTTCAGCATGTCGTTCGTGACGATGCTGTAGACCAGTTTGGCGTAGTCTTCCGGGCGGCCCAGGCGGGCGGGGAAGGGGATGCTGGCGGCCAGCGAATCCTGCACTTCCTGCGGCATGCCGAAGATCATCGGGGTGCCGAAAATGCCCGGGGCGATGGTCATGCAGCGGATGCCGGTCTTGGCCAGATCGCGGGCGATCGGCAGGGTCATGCCCGCCACGCCGGCCTTCGATGCCGCGTAGGCAGCCTGGCCGATCTGGCCGTCGAAAGCAGCAACCGATGCCGTGTTGATCATGACACCGCGTTCACCGGTGGGTTCCGGGGTGTTGGCGCTCATGGCCTCGGCCGCCAGGCGCATCATGTTGAAGCTGCCGATCAGGTTGATCGACACGACCTTCTGGAACAGTTCCAGCGGGTGCGCGCCGTTCTTGCCGACGATCTTCGCGGCGGGCGCAACGCCCGCGCAGTTCACCAGGCCAAACAATGCACCCAGTTCCAGCGCGGCCGCCACGGCGCTTTTGCCGTCGGCTTCCTGCGTGACGTCGCAATGCACATAACGCTGGCCCAATTCCTTGGCCAGGGCCTGGCCCGGTTCGTCCTGCACGTCGGCAATGACGACCTTGGCGCCATTTTCCACCAGCATGCGCACGGTGCCCGCGCCCAGTCCGGACGCGCCACCCGTAACGATGAATACCTTGTTCGCGATTTCCATGTCTCTACCAGTTCAATTCAAAGGTGATGAAAGCGGCGCGGCAGGCGCCGAATGCGACAAGGCCTTCGGGCCGATGCCGGAGCGCAGTGCGTCCAGCCGGCGCCGAAGGCCTTTGGGCCAACCAAGCGCCTATCAGCTATTGACAGCCTCGAACAGGCGCGACTTGATTTCGTCGACGGCGCCCACGCCCGAGATCTTTCGGTACTTCGGGGCTTCGGCGGCGTTTTGCTGCGCCCAGGTCGAGTAGTAATCAACCAGCGGACGGGTTTGTTCGCGGTACACGGACAGGCGGTGGCGCACCGTTTCCTCGCGATCGTCGTCGCGCTGGATCAGTTCTTCGCCGGTGAGGTCGTCGCGGCCTTCAACCTTGGGCGGGTTGAAGCGCACGTGGTAGCTGCGGCCGCTGGGCTGGTGCACGCGGCGCCCGCTCATGCGTTCGATGATGTCCTCTTCGGGCACTTCGATTTCCACCACGTAGTCCAGCTTGACGCCGGCGCTTTTCAGCGCGGCGGCTTGCGGGATGGTGCGGGGGAAACCGTCGAACAGGTAGCCGCCGGCGCAGTCGGGCTGCTTCAGGCGGTCCTGGACCAGGCCGATGATGATCTCGTCGGAAACCAGACCGCCGGCATCCATGACCTTTTTGGCTTCAATACCCAAGGGCGTGCCTGCCTTCACCGCGGCTCGCAGCATGTCGCCGGTGGAGATCTGGGGAATGCCGAAGTGTTGGGTGAGAAACGCGGCCTGGGTGCCTTTGCCGGCGCCGGGAGGTCCGAGCAAGATGAGACGCATGAGTGCTCCTGATGGGGTTTATTTTTTGTGATCCGGGGGATTATGCCGCAACGCAGCAGCCAATGCGGGGCTGCGCCATGGGAAATAACCCTTACATCTGTTTGCTGTAGACCAAGCGCACGCGTTCCAGGTCCGCCGGGGTATCTACGCCCGCTGCGGGAGGGTTGAGCGTGCGGTGTACGACGATTTGATGGCCATGTTCCATGGCGCGTAGCTGTTCCAGTGCTTCGAACCGTTCCAGCATGCCTTGCGGCAGCGTCGGGAAGCGGCGCAGGAACGACACGCGGTAGGCGTACAGGCCGATGTGATGCCAGGCGGGCAGCCCGTCGGCCAGCACACGTTCGCCGCCGGCCAGCGCATCGCGCGCCCAGGGAATCGGGGCGCGCGAAAAATACATGGCGCGATCGTCGGCGGTGCACACGACTTTCACGACGTTCGGGTTGAACAGCGCCTCGGCGTCGGCCAGCGGGCAGGCGGCGGTGGCGATATCGGCGTGGGGGCAAGCTTGCAGCTTGGCCGCCACGGCGTCGATCAGTTCGGGTTCGATCAGCGGTTCATCGCCTTGCACGTTCACCACGATGGCGTCGTCCGGCAACCCCAGTTGCTGGACGGCTTCGGCCAGGCGGTCCGTGCCCGTGGGGTGGTCGCCGCGCGTCATCAGGGCGGTCAGGCCATGGGCCTGCACGGCCGCCTGCACGCGCGTGTCGTCCGTGGCGATGTACAGCCGGGATGCGCCCGATAGCGCGGCACGGTCGGCGGTGCGCACGACCATCGGCTTGCCGGCGATATCGGCAAGGGGCTTGTCGGGCAGGCGGGTCGAGGCGGCGCGCGCCGGAATCAATGCGATGAAACTCACGGTGCGGCGGTCAGGTGGGGGCGGTTTCGTCCAGCACCCGGGCTTCCGACTCCAGCATGACGGGGATGCCGTCGCGGATCGGGAAAGCCAGGCGGTCGGCGCGGCAAACGAGTTCGGCGTGCTGCCGGTCGTTTTCGAGGCGGCCCTTGCACAGGGGGCAGACGAGGATGTCGAGAAGTCGGGATTCCATGACCGGGATTCTAAAACAGTTTGCGGCGGGCAAGGCTGCGGCGGGCAGGGCGAAAGTCCGATTTTCGCCGCGGCAAGTGCACGGCCGGGCTCGGGTGAGAGGTGAACGGCACGGTGCAACGCGCCGATGGGCACAGCGCTAGGCGGGAGCCCGGTCGCGCAGCGCCTGCGCCAGCCAATCGAACAACCCCGGGTCGGAAAACGCCGCTTGCACCGGCACTTCCCACAGGCGCGCGTCGTGCAGCGCGGCGCATTTGATGGCGTCCTTGGACGTCACCAGGATCGCGTCGGCCGTCAGGCCCCGGAACGGCGAGTCGGCGTAGTCGTGATGGTCGGGTAAGGGCAGGGTCGCGTCCGGTTCGATTCCCGCGGCGCGCAGCGTCGAGAAGAAGCGGTCCGGGTTGCCGATGCCCGCGGCGGCCGCCACGCGAGGCTGGCCCGCAAAGGCGGAAAGCGCCCGCGTCGCGCCGTCTTCGATGTGACGGGCATCGCCCGGTTCCAGCCACATCCGCACCGGGCGCGGGCGGAGGGGGGGGGTGGCGTCGGCGTTGGCCGGTTCACCGGCGCCGTCAGGCGTACCGATGTTGGTGATGAGCACATCCACGTCTTGCAAGCGCTGCGCGGGTTCGCGCAGCGGGCCGGCGGGCAGCAACCGGCCGTTGCCCACGCCGCGCGCGTCCTGCACCACGATTTCGACGTCCCGCGCCAGCGCCAGGTGTTGCAGGCCGTCGTCCGAGACGATCACGTCCACGTCCGGATGCGCCCGGAGCAGCGCACGGGCGGCCAATGCGCGTTTCGGGTGTACGGACACCGGGGCGCCCGTGGCGCGCGCGATCAAGGCGGGTTCGTCGCCAAAGCGATCCGCCGCCAATGCGCCCACTCCGACCCGGGCTTGCGGGCCGACTTTCACGCCATAGCCTCGGCTGACCACGCCGGGCGTGAAGCCGCGCGCGCGCAATCCTTGGACCGTGGCGATCACCATGGGGGTCTTGCCCGTGCCACCGACGTAGATGTTGCCCACCACCACCACCGGTACCGGCGCGCGGTAGCTGGGCTTGGCGCCACTGAGGTAGGCGGCGCGCTTTCTGGCCACCGCCCATTCGGTCAGCGCGGCCAGCGGTGACAGCAGGGTCGACAGCCAGCCGCCATGCTGCCACTGGCGGGCCAGCAGCGATGGGGACGAACGCGGGGTGCTCACCGTGACGTCTGGGCGGCGAAATTGACGCGGCCGATGCCCGCCAGGCGGGCGGCTTCCATGATGTTGATCACGGATTGATGGGTGGCTTGGGCGTCGGCGTTGATGATGACCAGCGGCTCGGTCTTGCCGGCTGCCGCCTGACGCAGCACGTCGGCGATTTCAGGCGGCGTGGACACGTCGATCAGCGTGCCGTTCAGCGCGTAGCGCCCGTCCTGGCTGACGGCCACCTCTAGCGCGGGCGGCGTGTCTTGCTCGGACGATGCCTGCGGCAGGGTCACCTTCAATTGCGTGAATCGGGTGAACGACGTGGTGGCGGCCAAAAAGATCAGGATGACCAGCAAGACGTCGATCAGCGGGATCAGGTTGATGTCCAGCTCGTCGCGATCGCCCCGGGAACCGCGGAAATTCATGAACGCCCCTCGCGCGCGGGGTAGGCGGAAGGGGCGGGCGGCACGGGCGACACGGCGCGTACCAGCCGCGAGGCGGATTGCTCCATGGCGCTGAGATAGCCGTCGACCCGACCGCGCAGGTAGCGATGCGCAATCATGGCGGGAATGGCAATCAGGATGCCGAAGCCGGTGTTGTACAGCGCGATGGAAATGCCGCGTGCCAATTGGGCGGGGTCGCCGCCGCCGGGCGTGTACGACCCGAAGATCTCGATCATGCCGACCACGGTGCCGAACAGCCCCATCAGGGGCGCGACGACGGCTATGGTGCCGATGGCGGGGATGTAGCGGCTGAGGTCATGAGCGACGGCCCGGCCGGTGTCTTCGACCACGTTGCGCAGTTCTTCGCGGGGCAAATGGCGGTGACGCATCACTTCGGCCAGCACCCGGCCCAGCGGCGAATTTCGTTCCAGGCGGTTGATGGCTTCGGGGGTGTCCTGGCGGTTGCGCAGCATGTCCACGACCTGTTCGTTCAGGCCACGGGGCAGGATAAGGCTGCGGCGCAGGGAGAGGAAGCGCTCGAAAATCAGCGCCAGTCCCAGCACGGATGTCGCCAGCAGGGGCCAGATGGGCCAGCCGGCCTCGCGCAAAATGGAAAGCAAAGCGTTCAACTCCCGGGGGCCATAGGGCGGCAACAGTACGTGCGCCGTGGCATCAGATCAAGCCGAAACTGTAACGGCGCGGCGGGTTTGTGGCAAGGCGGGAAGGCCCCCGATTTATCCACAGAAATTGTGGATAATTCTGTGCAAAACTTCGCCGGAACGCTTGTGGGCACAGGGCTTGCGCTTGTTTGCTTCAAATTAGCGCAATTGAGTTTTTATAATTTGTCTATAAAAATCAACGGCTTGCACGGAGTTTGCTGGCTTTCGGGCCTGCCGCTGCAAAAATCTGTGGACGCGGTATCATTGCGCCCCGCTACGTATGCCCTGTGGACAGGTACGCATCGGAAAGCCTCATGACAATTGAATTTGCAGTCACAAACAACGCATTCACGCGGGATATCCTGACAGTTGCCCAGCTAAACCAAGCAGTGGGGCAGTTGTTGGAGCGCAGCATCCCGGCTTTATGGGTGCGCGGAGAGATTTCGAACTTCACGCAGGCGGCATCCGGGCATTGGTACTTCACGCTCAAGGACAGCCGGGCCTCGGTGCGGGCTGTTATGTTCCGAAGCCGCGCCAGCGCGGTGGGTTTTGTACCCAAAGCGGGGGACCAGGTCGAAATCCGTGCGCGGGTGTCCCTGTACGAGCCGCGCGGCGACTACCAGTTGCAGGCCGACGCCATGCGCCGGGCCGGTCTGGGCAATCTGTATGAAGCGTTTTTGCGCCTGAAAGAGCAATTGGCCTCGGAAGGTCTGTTCGATCCGGCCCGCAAGCGCGAACCCGCCCGTTTGCCGCGCGCAATCGGGGTCATTACGTCGCTGCATGCAGCGGCGCTGCGCGATGTGTTGTCGGCGCTTGCCCGGCGCGCGCCGCAAGTGCCCGTCATCATCTATCCGGCTCCGGTTCAGGGCGCCGATGCCGCCCACCGCCTGGCTGCCCAGGTGCGGCTGGCCAACGCGCGCGCCGAGGTTGACACTTTGTTGCTGGTGCGCGGCGGGGGCAGCATCGAAGATCTGTGGAGCTTCAACGACGAAGACCTGGCGCGCCAGGTCGCGGTCAGCGAAATCCCGGTGATCAGCGGCGTGGGGCATGAAACCGACTTCACCATCGTGGACTTTGTGGCCGACGTGCGCGCGCCCACGCCCACCGCCGCCGCCGAATTGGCCTGCGTACCGCGTTCCGAATTGATCGGCCGCGTCATGCAGTCGGCCCAAGCCATGGTCCGCGGTCAGCAACGGCGGCTGGAACGCGCCGCGCAACGCCTGGACCGTGCGTCCGGGCAGTTGGTGTCGCCCTCGCAACGGCTTGAGCATCAGCAAGAACGCTTGAACAGCCTGCGCTTCCGGCTGGCGTCGGCGTGGTCGGGCCCGCAAGCCCGGCGCACTGCGCGCGTCAATCTGCTGACGCAACGCCTGGCGCATCGCGTGCCCGATACCGGGCGCGCCGCCGACCGCCTGGCAGGCGCCGCGCGCCAGCTGGGCCAGGCGCATGCGCGTCTGCT
>NZ_JBLVOL010000063.1:0-2943 GCF_053543755.1 Achromobacter semiaridum
CGGACATGCCCGCCGCGCGCGCGGTGGCGCTACCCAGGTTTGCATCCGGCGTGGCAGGTGCCGCGGTGGCTGCCGTGCCGGCCGATGCCGGTGGCGTTGCGGCGGGGGCTTTGCCCAAGGGCGCGCTGCCGGCGGGCGAAGCCGATGTGGGAGTGGACGCGCCGTTGGCCGAGGCGGCGCCGGCCGTTGTCGTCGCGCCGCCCGATGCGCCGCCGGCCGCATTGGCTGGTGCGCTGGTGGAAGTGCCGGCGGTGGCGCTGGAAGCAGCGTCCGCCGAGGGGGCCGCCGGTGCACCAGCCGCAGTACCTGCGTTCGCGGTACCGCCGAGGGTGCCGGTCGAGCTTGCGTCCGCTGGGGAGGGCGGCGTGTTGATGCCCGTTCCTGCCGACGCCGCAGAGCCGGATGCGCTTCCCGCGACGCCGGTAACGGACGAGTCCCCGGCGGCGGTCGTCGCGTTGACGCCGGCCGGGGTTGCTCCGGCTGCGCGAGTCGCTACGACAGGTGAGGCTGCGGTAGGCGCAGCGGCGGAGGTGGCAACGCTGCCGGCGGAGCCGGCCGTAGCCGAGCCTGCCGCGGTGCTGCCGGACGTTCCCACGCCCGCAGCCGTAGCCGAGCCTGCCGCGCTGCTGCGGGACGTTTCCACGGCCGCAGCCGTAGCCGAGCCTGCCGCGCTGCTGCCGGACGTTTCCACGGCCGCAGCCGTAGCCGAGCCTGCCGCGCTGCTGCCGGACGTTTCCACGGCCGCAGCCGTGCCCGCGCCCATGCCGCCTACGCCGGACGCCGTGCTGGCGCCTGCTGACGAGGAGGGGCTGGGAAAGTTCAAGCCGACTTCGCCAGAGCCGCCGGGCAGGCCCGCGCCCTGGGGCAGGGTGCTTTGCGAAGCGGGGACGAAGCCAGGCGTTTGCGTGGGGATGCCGGCGGCCCCGGCAGGCCCGTCGCCGGACAGGCCGCCCGTCGTCGGCATGGTGTTGCCGGATGCTATCAACGCGCCGCCTTCCGGGGATGCAACGCCAGCGGCATTGGCGGAGACGTTCGCAGAGACGTTCGCAGAGACGTTAGCGGGGGCGTTCGCGCAAGCATCAGCGGACACACCAGCGGACACACCAGCGGACACACCAGCGGGGATACCGGCGGAGATGTCGGCGGAACGGCCTGTTGCCGAGCCTGCGTCCCAGCCGATGCCCGTCAATTGCGCAAGTTGATCGCCTTGCGTCACGCTCCCGGCAGAGGACGGCGCCGGGCCGTTCACGGCGCCGGGCAAACTGACTCCTTGCAAGGCGCCAGAGCTGTGCGGACCCACGGTGGCCGGCGCAGCGGCGTCAGACAGCGCGCCGCCCGCATCGCTTGCCGAAGACGCTGCGGCTGCCGTATTGCCGGCCGCGTTCGCGGCGCCGGCGAGCAGCGTGCCCGCGCTGGCGGCCACGGTCGCGAGCAGCGTGGCGTTCGGCAGAGTCGACGTGTTGCGCGTGCCGCGTTGGCCCGCAGATGCCGGGACTGAGGCCGCGCCTTGTTGGCCGGTAGAGTCGGACGCAGCGAAAGAGGGCGACGATTGCGTCCCTACTGCGGCGGACCCCGGCGCGACGCGGGTGTCCGCGCCTGGCGGCGTCGGCGGCGCATGTCCGTGGCCCCGGAGGTTGGCCGTCGCGGCTATCGTCGCGGCCGATCCCGCAGCAACCGAGGCTGCGGAACTGTCGGATGCGTCAGCAAGCTGGTCGTCAGCGGCATGGTCTTGCCTAGGCTCTTGCACGCGCGGCGTGGAGGCCGCGCCAAACGTTGCGGCCACAGTGCCCAACAAGCCGATGCCATGGTTCGTTGCCGAACCTGCCGTAAAGGTTGCCGCGCCGGACCCCGGCGGCAGATCCGTCGTCAGCGGCGAAGCTCCGTCCGCTGCCGTGGCCGGGGCGCGTGCGGCGGTTGCAGCAACCGAAGCGAGCCCGGAATCCGCCAGCTCGCCGACTTGCGATGCCGCGTGGGCGGACGCTGCCGCTAAGGTCGCAGGGGACGCGGCCGACACAACGTCGGCCGGCAACGCAGCGCTTTCCGTGGACGCCGAGAAGAGGGCCGCCGAAGCAGGCGACACCGCAACGCCGCCGGCGGGCGCTACGAAAGTTCCTGAAGCTGCTGCACCCGCAGACGCGTCGAATAAAGGACGGGTCGGCGCCACTGAAGCGGCGAACGACGAAACACCGGTAGCCGCCCCAGCCTCCGCAATCGAAGCGGCGCCAGACGATGCGCCACCCGATATGACCGCGGACGCACTCGCAGCCGTAATCGAAGGCGTGGCCGACGCAGCACCGGCAGCAGCGATGGAAGGCGTGGCCGACGCAGCACCGACAGCAGCGATGGAAGGCGTGGCCGACGCAGCACCGGCAGCAGCGATGGAAGGCGTGGCCGACGCAGCACCGACAGCAGCGATGGAAGGCGCGAGCGTCGACGCACCGGCAGCAGCGATGGAAGGCGCGAGCGTCGACGCACCGGCAACAGCGATGGAAGGCGCGACCGTAGACGCACCGGCAGCAGCAATCGAAGGGGCGACCGTAGACGCACCGGCAGCAGCAATCGAAGGCGTGACCGTCGCCGCACCGGCAGCAGCAATCGAAGGGGCGGCCGAGGATGCGCTTGCGACGGCAATCGAAGGAGAGGTCAAGGACGTGCTCGCCGCTGCGATCGAAGGAGCCGCCGACGACGCGTCCGCATCGGCAACGGAAGGCGCAACCAGGGGCGCACCCGTGTTCCCGATCAGGGATTTGCTGGCGGGCGCATCAGGCGTTGCGACAGCAGAAGGGGCCGACGTGGCAATGGATGAGGCGCCCGTTGCGTTGACGGGTGCCGTACCTGTGGCGGTAGCGCTCGACACGGGTGCGCCCGTGCCGGCGGTTGGCGGGGCAGACGCTACGACGCCAGCGGGACCGGAGGCGCTGGCCGCGCCGCCCGCCTCGGCGG
>NZ_JBLVOL010000064.1:0-21062 GCF_053543755.1 Achromobacter semiaridum
TGGCACGCCGGGCGTTGCCGGCACAGCCGCAACTCCAGGGGCAGCGGGCGCAGCGGGCCCAGCCGGCTCTCCAGGCGCCGCAGGAACACCCGGCGCGCCGGGTGACGCCGGCGCTCCCGGCGCATCCTCCTCGGACAGTGCCCGTACGGGCACACCGCCGGATAACGCCAAAGACCTCTCCAGCAGCATGCCAAGCTGGTTGGCGGACAATCTGCTTGTCATCGTTACCGCCCTGCTGGCATTGATCGCCTTCGCGATTGCCTGGCTGCTGCGTCGCGCCGGCGCGCGTCGCGACGACGATGACGAGGACACCTACGCCTTTAACGAGCCGGTGCTGGACACGGCAGCGCTGAACCGCAAGCTCGATACGATCAATCTCGACCTGGACGAACCGCCCACGGACGAACCGCGCCGAGTCAGCGGTCCACGGGTTTGAACGATGTCTAGAGTTGCATTGGGGCTGGCCTATGACGGCTCCGCTTGGCAGGGTTGGCAGACCCAGCCGCACCGGCAAACGGTGCAGGACACACTGGAGTCTGCCTTGGCAAGATTCTGCGGCGTGCAGGGCACGGTGCCCACGATATGCGCGGGCCGCACCGACACCGGCGTGCACGGCGCAATGCAGGTGGTACACCTGGACACCGCGTTGGACCGGCGCATGGAATCCTGGGTGCGCGGGGTGAATGCGTTTCTGCCGCCCAGCGTGTCGGTGCAGTGGGCGCAGGAAGTGTCCGACGAATTTCATGCGCGTTTTTCCGCGCGCGCACGCACCTATGTGTACCTGCTGTGGCGTGGCCGGGTGCGGCCGGCTTTGTGGGCGGGGCGGGCCGGTTGGTGCTTTCAACCGCTGGACGTGCAAGCCATGCGCGCCGCCGCTCAGGCCCTGGTCGGCGAACACGATTTTTCAAGCTTCCGTTCTTCGCAATGTCAGGCCAAGCATCCGGTGCGCCAGATGCACCGGCTGGAAATCGCGGAACGCGGGCCGTTCCTGGTTTTCACCTTGAAGGCCAACGCGTTTTTGCATCACATGGTCCGCAACATCATGGGCGCGCTGCTGCAAGTGGGGCAGGGCAGGGAGTCGGTGGACTGGATGGCGCAGCTGCTGTCCTGGCGCGACCGTACGCGCGGGGCGCCCACCTTCGCGCCCGACGGCCTGTATTTGTCGGCCATTGATTACCCAGCCGAGTTCGGCCTGGAAGAGCTTGATGGCGGCTCGTCTTTGTTGTCGCCGTTTACGCAGTCTTATTAGGAATTACCAGGAAGCCGCCGTCGCCCACCGCGCCTTCCATGCGCTTAAAGGAACCATTGCCATGCAACGCCGCGCGTTTTTGAAACAGGCCGCCCTCGGCGCGGCAGGCAGCGCCGCGTTGGCCGCACCGGCCATCGCACAACAGGCGACGGCCATCGCACAACAGGAACCCGCCGTCGCACAACAGACGCCGGCCGTCGCACAACAGACGCCCGCCGTCGCACAACAGACGCCGCCCATCACACAACAGACGCCGCCCAAGACAGAGCAGGCGCCTGCGGTGGCATGGCGGCTTGCGTCCAGCTTTCCAAGCGAATCGCCCACCTTGTTCGCGGGCGCCGAAGACGTTGCGCGGTATGTGTCCGAGGTGACCGACGGCCGTTTCACGATCCAGATTTTCCCCGCAGGCGATCTGGTCCAGCCCGGCCAAGTGCTTGAAGCCGTGCAGAACCGTGTTGTGGACTGCGGGCACACGGCATCGACGCGCTACTTCGATACCGACCCCGCGCTAAGTTTCGACGCCGGCGTTCCCTTCGGCTTGAACACCCGACAGATGAACGCCTGGATGCTTCAGGGCGAAGGCCTGGCGCTGACGCGTGTGCTGTTTGACAAGTACAACATCGTGAACTTCCCTTGCGGCTATACGGGGGCGCAGATGGGCGGGTGGTTCAGGGGCGAGGTCAAGACCGTGGACGACTTGCGCGGCTTGAAGATCAAAGCCAGCGGATTCGCGCGGAACGTGCTGGCGCGGTTGGGCGCCACGCCTGTCGATGTACCGGTGGCCGACACGTACGCCGCGTTGGAGCAAGGCGTGGTGGACGCGGTGGCCTGGGTCGGTCCGTATGACGATGAAAGCCTGGCGCTGTATAAGGTCGCGCGTAATTATTACTTCCCGGGTTGGTGGGCCGGCACCTTGCAGCTGTCGCTGTACGTGAACCAGGACGCCTACGACGAACTGCCGAAGCCGTATCAGTCGGCCCTGGCTTTGGCGTGCCGCATGGCAACCGCCAACATGATCGCGAAGTACGACGCAGGTAATCCCGACGCGTTGCGCCGTCTGGTATCGCGCGGCGCGCAGCTCAAGGCGTTTCCCAAACCGGTGCTGCAAGCCTGCTACGACGCATCGCTGGCGGCCTATAAAGAGCTGGGCGCCAAGGATCCGATGTTCAAGAAGCTCTACGACAGCATGGTCGCTTTCCGGGACAAGGAAGTCCCCTGGTTCCGCGTTGCCGAGGGCAGCTTCGACTCAATGATCGCCACGCTGGGCCAGCCAGCAGGCTGATAGCCGCCGGGGGCCGCGCGATATACTGATACACCGATTTTTTCTATCGGGCCACAGGTGGTGAATGTCATGCGTACACGCATCAAAATCTGCGGATTGACCCGCGAACAAGATATCGAAGCGGCCGTCTCGGCCGGCGTCGATGCCATCGGCTTTGTCTTCTATCCCAAGAGCAAGCGTTGCCTGACGCCGACGCGCGCGGCCCAGTTGCGGCGTGCGGTGCCGGCGTTTGTGGACGTCGTCGCGCTGTTCGTCAACCCTGCGCCCTCCGACGTGCAGGCCGTGCTGGATGAAGTGCACCCTGAACTGCTGCAATTTCACGGCGACGAGTCCCCGCAGGATTGCGCCCGCTACGGCCAACGCTTCCTGCGTGCATTCCGCGTGGGTGCGCCGGGCTTGGAAACCGCTGAAAACCTGGCCTCGTACTGCCGCGCATTCGGCGAAGCGGCGGGGTGGTTGTTCGACAGCTATAGCTCCGGATACGGTGGCAGCGGCCATGGCTTTGACTACGCGTTGCTGGACGACGTGCGCGCCGATCCCGTGTCGCGTCCCCTGATCTTGTCGGGCGGTTTGAACGGCGACAACATCGGCCAGGCGATCCAGCAAGTCAGGCCCTGGGCCGTCGATGTGAGCAGCGGCGTCGAGCTTGAGCAAGGAATAAAAAGTTCTGATAGAATCTCGTTCTTCGTTGATGCGGCACACGCCGCAGACGCGAAAATGAAGGGTAAAAAGTAGTGCTGTAGTTGCGTTGGTGTGCAGTTGCCGGCCGGTAAAAATTGGCGGTAGCTGCCGGTAGCCGAAGCGGTTTGGAAGCGGTCATAAAGCGGTTTGGAAGCATGACACGCTTAATAAATCGAACTGAACGAATCGGGTACTGAAAGCCATTCAGATTGGTATTCAGTTGGGCAAGCGAAAGCAAATTGCCAAGGCAATAGCCCCAACCAAACCACGCAATGAATACTGCAAAAAATCATTAAAGACGATTTGCACGGTTCAAAAAAGCACTATATAATTCTTCTTCTTTGCAGGCGGTTAGCTCAGTTGGTTAGAGCGCCACGTTGACATCGTGGAGGTCGTTGGTTCGAACCCAATACCGCCTACCAGATTCCTGCAAGTGCTGAAAAGCACGGCAAAAGCCGATACTAAAAGCCGCTAAGTCACTGACTTAGCGGCTTTTTTCATTGCGCTGCGCAAACCCGCCAGGGCCTAGCAAGCCTGAGCGCTTCCCACGATTTCTGGTTTTCTACGGTTCTGGTTTCCTACGGTTGCGACGCCGCCTCGCTCCGCGCGGATTCGTCGTGTTGATTTTTCCTGACCCCGCGAATATTTAACGCCGCCAATCCCAGCTGAAGCGCAATCAACGCATACGCGCCGTCGTGCAAACCCCACGCAATCCACAAAGCATTGCTAAATAGAAATACCCAAAATCCCCATTTGCGTTTGGCTTTGCCTTGCGATGCCACCAGCCATGCGGCGGCCAGCGATGTCACCATCGCGGGCCATTGAAGAAAATTCCATAGCGCGTCCATGATGTCAGCCGGGTCCTCCGTTGCAGCGCAAGCGATCAGCCCAGTTTCTTGACGACGCGCGCCAGTTTGGCAATGCCGCCGGTGCCGCTTGCCGCGCGGCCCATCAGGGCTGTGCCGGCCGCCGTCAGCATGGCGCGTTTGAAGGGCGTGCGGCCTTTCATGCCCGCCATGATCAATAGCGCGCCCAGGCCAAATACGATTAGGTGTTCGCCCGGGAAGTCGGGGCGGCGGGCGTCTATGTCCTTCAATTGCCGCGTCAGCGATTGGTCATCACGGCCCACGGGTTCCATTTCAACTACGTCATCGGTTTGCATTGCAGTTCCCCCAAAAGAAAAGAAGCCGCCTCTCTTCAGCAAGTGACATGCCACGCGTTGCCCCGGGGAAAGCGAACACCGTATCGCGGGGGCGGGGCTTATCTGATAAGGTCCGGCGTATCTTCCGCCTGCCTACACCATGCACACATTCAACAAAGCTCTACTGCTGGCGCCCTGCGTTTGGCTTGCCGCTTGCGCCATCAAGCCGCCGCCGGCAACGCAAGCGCAGCCGCGTGTTGACGAATTGCCGATGTATGGGGGCATGGACCGGTCTGCCGCGGCCGAGTTGCAGGCCAGCGACAAGAAGCTGCTGCAGGACGCGGTCCGGGCATTCGGTTCAGCCGGCAAGGCGTCTAAGGCCTGGGTGTCGCAGGGCTACCGGTTTTATCAGGCGGACCAACTGGGCATGGCGATGCGGCGGTTCAATCAGGCCTGGCTGTTGAACCCGGACAACCCCGAGGCCTATACCGGCTTTGCCGCCGTGCTGCACGACCAGGGCAAGTTCTGCCAGGCGATGAGCATGATGGACCTGGCGATCAGCCATGATCCCCCGACGTTTCAGGGAATTTATGCCGACGCAGGCAGCATTGCCGCCCGGTGCGCGGCGGAAGACAAGACGCTGCCGCCGGAGGCGCGGGTGGCGGCTACCGCGCGGTCCGACGAGTGGTATCGCAAAGGCGAAGCCGTTGAACCGGACAAGGGGTATTTGTATTCCTCTTGGGCCACGGCGTACTACTGGCGTGGGCAATACGATCAGGCGTGGGCAATGGTGGTCAAGGCGCGCGCGGCGGGCGGATCGCCCAGCCCGAAATTCATGGAAATGCTACGCGCCCAAATGCCGGAGCCGCGCGGTTGACTCGGCGACCGCCCGGTTGATTCCCGCCGCTTCGACGGCAATGCGGCAATTGCGATATTCTGCTGACCATCATGATGAAAGCTCTATGGTTGGCGTTGGGCTGCGTGATGCTGGCATTGGGCGTCATCGGCGCATTTTTGCCGGTCATGCCGACGACGATTTTCCTGATATTGGCGGTGGGCTGCTTTTCGCGGTCGTCCCCGCGCCTGGAAAAATGGCTGCTGGACAGCCCGACTTACGGGCCGCCGCTGCGCATCTGGCGCGACCAGAAGGCGGTGTCGCGTAAAGGCAAGACGTACGCCTGCCTCGGCATGGCGCTGGGATACGGCTTGTTCTGGTGGAGCGCGCACCCGTCGTGGCCGTTGGCCGTGGGCGTCGGCTTGTTTTTCGTTGCCAGCGCGGCCTATGTACTCAGCCGGCCGGCACCGAACGTGTCCGATGTCGGCGGCCGGCCGTTGCAACGATAGCGCTGGGCGCGCGTATCGCTGCGCCGGCCCTTTCAGTGCGAATGCCGGGGATCGCCCCGCGTCTCGATCACTTTCAGATAAAGCGTTGCCGGTTCCAGGCAGCCCCCGGTAGACAACTGGCCCACCATCTGCCGGTAGATTTCCTGCCAGGGCGTTTGCGACGCGGGCGGCTGATACGGCGGTTCCTGCTTGCGCCGTTCCATCTCGGCATCGTCCACCAGCGCGGTCACGCTGCGTTGGTTCAAGTCGACGCGGATCTTGTCGCCTGTGCGCAGCAGCGCCAGACCACCGCCCACGGCCGCTTCGGGCGACATATTCAAAATCGACGGGCTGGCCGACGTGCCGCTTTGCCGGCCATCGCCCAGGCAAGGCAGTGAATCGATACCACGCTTGATCAGGTGCGACGGCGGCGCCATGTTGACCACCTCGGCGCTGCCCGGGTAGCCGACGGTGCCCGCGCCGCGTATTACCAGAATGCAATGTTCGTCGATGTTCAGCGACGGGTCTTCGATGCGGGCGTGATAATCCTCCGGGCCTTCAAAAACAATGGCGCGTGCCTCGAAGGCGTTTTCCGAACCGGGTTCCGACAGGTACGTGCGGCGGAATGCTTCGCCCACCACCGACATCTTGATGATGGCGCTGTCGAAGAAGTTGCCCGACAGCACGATGAATCCGGCGCGATGCTTGAGTGGCGCTTCGCATGTGCGAATGACGTCCGGGTCGCGTGTCTTGGACGCGGCGGCGATGTCGCCGATACTGCGGCCGGATACGGTGGGGCAGTCGGCGTGCAGGCGGCCGGCCGCCAGCAATTCGTGCATGACGGCGGGCACGCCGCCCGCACGGTGAAAGCCCTCGCCCAGGTGTTCGCCGGCCGGCACGCAGTTCACCAACAAGGGCACGTCTTCGCCTAGCCGTTGCCAATCATCCAGGCTCAGGTCGATGCCGGCGTGACGCGCCATGGCGATCAGGTGGGGCGGACAGTTGCTGGACGCGCCCAGCGCCGAGGCCACCACGATGGCGTTTTCAAATGCCTCGCGCGTCAGGATGTGCGACGGGCGCAAGTCTTCCCGCACCATGTCGCAGATGCGCATGCCGGTGGCATAGGCCATCTGCGCGCGCTCGCGGTAGGGGGCGGGAATGCTGGCGCAGGTGGGCAAGGACATGCCCAGCGCTTCGGCCAGCGAATTCATCGACAGCGCGGTGCCCATGGTGTTGCAGTGGCCCACCGACGGCGATGACGCCGTGGCCAGCGTCATGAAGCCTTCGTAATCCAGCTTGCCCGCCGCCATCAAATTGCGGGCATGCCAGATGACCGTGCCGGAACCCACCCGCTGGCCCTCGTGCCAGCCGTCCAGCATCGGTCCGCCCGACAGCACGATGGCGGGCAGGTCGACGGTGGCGGCGGCCATCAGGCAGGCGGGTGTGGTCTTGTCGCAACCGGTGGTCAGGACCACGCCGTCCAGCGGATAACCATGCAGGATTTCGACCAGGCCCAGATAAGCTAGGTTGCGATCCAGCGCGGCGGTGGGCCGCCGGCCTTGTTCGGCCAGCGGATGCACCGGGAACTCCATGGGGATGCCGCCCGCGTCGCGGATACCCGCCTTGATGCGCTCGGCCAGCGCCAGGTGATGCCGGTTGCAGGGCGCCAGGTCGCTGCCGGTCTGGGCGATGCCGATGATCGGCCGCCCCGATTGCAGTTCCTGCCGCGTCAGGCCGTAGTTAAGGTAGCGTTCGACGTAAATCGCCGTCATGTCGGCGTGCGCGGGATCGTCGAACCATTTCTGGCTGCGCAACTTGCGGGGTATCTGTGACATTTGGAGCTCGCTTGCTTCGCGTGGGCGATCAGTAAAAAGGCGTCAGTTGCGCGCCTTCTGAATCTCATCATTCAACTGCTTGATGAGGTCGGGGCCCAGTTCCTGCGTGTATTTGTCGACCACCGGCTGGACTTTCTGGCGCATGCGCGCCACTTCCTCGGGGCTGACGGTGTTGATCTTCATGCCGGCCTTTTCAAGCGTGGTCATGGCCTTGGTGGAATCCGCGCGGCTGTCCTTGCGTTCAAACTCACGCGATGCCTCGGCCGCCTGGCGCACCAGTTTCTGTTCGTCGGGCGACAGCGTGTCCCACCACTTCTTCGATGCCAGCACTACCCACGGCGTGTAGACGTGGCGCGTGATGGTAAGGAAGGGCTGCACTTCGTAGAATTTGCTGCTTTGAATGGTCGTGATGGGATTTTCCTGCCCGTCGACCGTGCGCGTTTCCAGCGCGGTGAACAGCTCCGAGAAAGGCATGGGCACGGCATTGGCGCCCAGGGTATTGAAGACGCCCAGCGCGATCTGGTTTTGCATGACGCGCAGCTTGATGCCTTGCAGGTCTTCCGCGCGCGCGATCGGACGCTTGGAATTGGTCATGTTGCGGAAACCGTTTTCCCAATAGACCAGGCCGACCAGCCCCTTGGCTTCAAGCTTCTTCAACAGGTCCTGGCCCAGTTGGCCGTCCAGCACCGCGTCGGCTTCCTTTTCGCTGTTGAACAGGAAGGGCAGGTCGAACACGCCGAATTCCTTGACCATGCCCGCCAGCGGCGCGGTGGACCCGACCATCATTTCCTGGGCGCCGCCGGCCAGCGCGCCTTGCATCTGTTCGTCGGAACCCAGGTTGGCCGACCCGAAGGTCTTCATCTTCAACTTGCCGCCGCTGACTTTTTCAAGCTCTTGCGCCAGGAAGCGCGCGGCGCGGCCCTGGACGCTTTCTTCGTTCAGGCCGTAACCAAAACGGATCAGGCGCGGCTTGACGTCGGCCGCGGCGGCCACGCCGGCAACGGCGCAGGACAGCGCGGTGGCCAGCACGAGTAAACGGGTTTTGAATCGTTGGGTCATGGTGCTCCTCCTTGGGGTTTTTTTGCCGCTAGTGCATCCAGCGTGCGGGTACGGTGATCAGCTCGGGGAAGATCACCAGCAGGACCAGCAGGCCCGTGTAGGCCACGACGTAGCGCCACACGCCCCTGCAGATGGTTTCCATATTGATGCGGGCCACGCCGCACACCACGTTCAGCACGGTGCCCACCGGCGGGGTCAACAAGCCCACGCAGCCGACCATCACGAACATGACGCCGAAGTAGACGGGGTCGATGCCGGCCTTGGTGACCACGGGCATCAGCACCGGCGCCAGGATCAGGATGGTAGGTGTCAGGTCCATGACCGTGCCCACCAATGTCAGCAGCAGCAGCAGGGCGAACATCAGCAGCTTGGGTTGGTCCATGACCGGTTCCAGCAGCGCAATCAGGTCTTGCGGCATGTCGGCCAGCGTGATCATGTAGGACGACACCATCGCGGCGGCCACCAGGAACATGACCACGGCTGTCGTGCGCGCCGCATTGACGAACAGCGGCATCAAGTCCCGCAGCCCGATTTCGCGGTAGACGAACAGGCTCACGCCCAGCGCGTACACGGCAGCCACCACGGCGGCCTCGGGCGGCGTGAAGACACCGCCGCGCAGCCCGCCGATGATGATGACGGGCAGCATCAGCGCCCATATCGATTCGCGCAGCGCCTTCAGGCGGTTGCGCCACGGTTCACGCGGCGACGGGGTGATGCTGCCGTGCTTGCGAGCCACCCACGTCCATACCGCCACCAGCGTCATTCCCATCATCAGCCCGGGCGCGATGCCGGCGAAAAACAGCTTGGTGATCGATACGTTGGTGGCCACGCCGAAGATGATGAAAGAGATCGACGGCGGAATGATCGGGGCGATGATGCCGCCGGCCGCGATCAGGCCGGAAGCCTGGCCCGCGTCGTAACCCTTTTCACGCAGCATGGGGATAAGCAGGGATCCCAGCGCGGCGGCGTCCGCCACGGCCGAGCCGGACAAGGCGGCCAGCAGCACGCTGGCAAAAATCGCCACGTAGCCCAGCCCGCCCTGAATATGGCCCACGAACATGCTGGCCAGGCGGACGATGCGGCGGGATATCCCGCCTGCGTTCATCAGTTCACCCGCCAGCATGAACAGCGGTACGGCCATCAGCGTAAAGCTGTTGGCGCCGGTCAGCATGTTCTGCGCGAGGATTTGGGTGTCGTAAAAGTCCAGCTGGAACATCATGGCCAGGGCGCTGAGCAACAGCGCGAAGGCGATCGGCATGCCCAGGGCGATCAGCCCCAGCAGTACAAGCAGGAAGACGGTCAGGATCATTGCAGAGGTCCGGGCGGGGAAGGGGGCGGGGGCGGTGGGCGGGCGTGGCCCGGGTCAGACCAGCGGGTCTTCGGGGCTGGATTCCGCCGGCAAAGGGCCGCCGGCCAGCACACGAACCAGATCAATGACGGTCAGGATTCCCATGGCCACGGACGCGTACAGCGCCGCCGTGTTGAACACCGCCAGGCGCATGCCGGTGACCGGCAGCACGGTGTCCATGCCGATCACGGTCTGCACCCAGCTGCCCTGCGCCATCAGCCACAGCACCCACAGCACCAGCAGCTGGCAAAAGATGTGAGACACACGGCGCGCAGCGGGTCCGAAACGCTCGACCAGCATGGTGACGCCGATGTGCTGGTGTTCGCGCAACGCAATGACGGCGCCCAGGAAGATCAGCCAGACAAAAGCCAGGCGGGATACCTCGTCAGACGCGTTGATGCCGGAATTGAACAGATAGCGCAGCGCCACGTTGCCGAACAGCAGCACGACCATGACGACCAGACAGGCCACCATCAGCCAGGTCTGCAACGCAAAACACCAATCGGCGGCACGGGCCAGCGGCGAACCGCCGCGCGGCCCGGAAGGGAAGGCTTGCATGTTTGTCTCCTGCCCGGTTTTTCTGGGCTTTTTTCGCTTATGCTTTGGCGGATGTTAGCGCTAACATTTCGCTTTTGGCAAGCCCCTGTTTTTTGCGTCAGACTACGCGCTTCCCACCCGACCACGAAGGCCAATGTCCATCCGTAAACCCCGAAGTTCGCACGCTGGCCGCGTCACCATGCAAGAGGTGGCGCGCCGCGCCGGCGTCAGCGCCATCACCGTGTCGCGCGCGTTGCGCACACCGGACAAAGTGGCCGAGGCGCTGCGCCTGCGCATCGCGCGCGTGTGCCAGGAACTGGGGTACGTGCCCAACCATGCCGCCAGCGCGCTGGCTTCGGCCCGCTCGCAGACCATCGTGGTGCTGATCCCGTCGCTTAGCAACGTGGTGTTCGTGGACATCATTTCGGGCATCAAGGAAGTGCTGGACCAGCATGGCTATCACATGCTGATCGGGGTGACGGGGTATTCGCCGGATGCCGAAGAAGCCTTGCTGCGCAAATATCTACAGCATTCGCCGGACGGCTTGATCCTGACCGGCATCGACCACAACCCGGGCACCTGGGCCTTGCTGCGCACGCACCACATGGCCACGGTGCATACCATCGAAACGCTGGCGGGCGCCGACGACATGAGCGTCGGTTTCTCGCAGTTTGATTCCGGCTATGCCGCCTGCCGCCATCTGGTGGAACGTGGCCGCCGCCGTATCGGCATCATCGGCGCGCAGTTGGACCCACGTTCGTTGCGCCGCTGCGAAGGGGCGCGACAGGCGTTGCGCGATGCGGGTTGCTACGACGCCACGCTGGAGATCATGACCCCGGAAAAGTCGTCGATCAGTCTGGGGGCGTCGTTGCTGGAATCCTTGCGACAGCAGCATCCAGATTGCGATGCCGTCTTCTTCTGCAACGATGACCTGGCCCAAGGCGCGGTGTTTCAGTGCGGCAGGCTGGGCGTGCGCGTACCCGAGCAGATGGCCCTGATCGGCTTTCACGACCTGGCGGGCACGGCGTGGACGACGCCGCCGCTGTCCACGATCGCCACGCCGCGCTACCAGATCGGCGTGTCGGCTGCGGGCTTGCTGATGCAGCATCTGGCGGGCGAGCCTATCGCCCAGCGGCACGTAGACCTGGGCTTTACGCTGGTGCAGCGCGAAACCAGCTGAACGACGGCGCTAGCTTGCGCGGCGCATGGCCAGGAACACGCCCGAGGCCATGATCAGCGCCATGCCCGCCAACGCCAGCGTGTCGGGCGGGCGCTGGAACCAGAAGGTGCTGAACAGCACGGCCAGCAGCAGCTGAAAATAGTTCAACGGCGCCAGGGTCGCTGCCGAGACCCGTTGGAATGCGGCAATCAACAACACCTGCGCCAGGCCGCTGCATGCGCCCAGCGCGATGATGATCGCGGTATCGGCGGGCGTGGGCCAGGGCTCGGGCAGAAAGAAGGGCGCCGGCAGCGCCGTGACGATCAGGCAGATGATCGCCGTATACGCGTACTGCACCGGCCCGGGCACCTTGCTCGACAGCTTGCGTGTCAACACCTGGAAGATCGCGTAGCAGATCGCGGACACGGCCATCAACAGCGTGCCCAACAGCGGCAGGTCGGCGCCGGGCCGCACAATCAGCAGCATGCCGGCAAACCCCACGGCCACCGCCAACCATTGCACGGGGCGCACGCGTTCGCCCAGCAGCCACGGCGACAGCGCCACCATGATGAGCGGCGACGTGAAGTAGATGGCGGTGGCTTCCGACAGCGGCATCCAGATCAGTGCGGTCATGAAGCACGTGGCTACCGTGGCCAGCGTGACGCCGCGCAGCACCAGCAGGGGTTTTTCCGGGGCATCGCGCAGGCGCATCCCGCTGCCATGACGCCACAGCATGGTGACGGCCAGAACGATCACCGCCAGATACCGCATCACGTTCAGGAACGGCGCGGGGTAGCGTTCCAGCATGTGCTTGGACCCCGCGTCAAAGGTGGCAAAGGCCACCAGCGCGGCGAAGAACAGCAGGATGCCGGCATTGCGCGAGGCGGCGGGCGTAGGCAGGACGGCAGCGGAAACGGAGGCCATGGTGCTTGCCGCGCGTCAAGCGCCGGCGTGGCCCAGGCCTTGCAGGAACGCGTCCAGCGCGGGGCCGATCGCCTGCACCATGTAGCCGCCTTCCTGCACGACGACGGTGGGCAAGCGCAAGCCGGCCACGCGCGCGCCGATGTCCCGGTACGCGTCGATGTCCAGCTTCAGCACGCTGATGGGGTCATCCTTGTAGGTGTCGAAGCCTAACGCCAGCACCAGCGCCTGCGGTGCGTAACCGGACAGCGCTGTCAGCGCGGTGTCCAGCGCGGCCAGGAAGGGGGCGTTGCCTGAACCGTGCGCCAGCGGCAGGTTCAGGTTGTAGCCTTCGCCCGCGCCGTGGCCGCGTTCTTCCGCGTAGCCGGTATAGAAAGGGTAGTAGGCGCCGGGGTCCGCGTGCAGCGACACCGTCATTACGTCCGCGCGCTGGTAGAAGATGTTCTGCGTGCCGTCGCCATGGTGGGCGTCCACATCCAGCACCGCCACTTTGGACCAGGTCTGTAGCAGGCGGCTGGCCGCCGCCGCGCTGCTGTTCAAATAACAAAAGCCGCCGGCGCGATCCCGATGGGCGTGGTGGCCCGACGGCCGGCACAGCGCGTACGCCATGCCGGACGTGCCGGCAACGTGATCGGCGGCCGCCACCGCGCTGTGCGTGGACCGCAGCGCCGAACGCCACGTCTGCGGCCCGATGGGGCAAGACAAATCGCTTAGGTAGTACCCCGCTTGCGCCACGATGGACGGAGAGGGGCAGGGCCCACGCCCCGCCTGTTCGACCCGGCCGTTGTAGTAAGGCGAAAGGTTGGGCAACACTTCCGGGCCCGGGTCCACGCCGGGCGCCTTCAACGACTGCCAGCGCGTGTAGGCGGATTCCAGAAAGTTCAGGTAGTCGGCGCTATGGATGCTTTCCAGCGGTTTGCGGCCATAGTCCGAAGGCGCTTGCACGGGGATGCCGCGCGCCGTCAGGGCGCCTTGCAGGCTTTCCGCGCGGGACGGCAGATCGGTAGGGGCGCTGATCCGCCCCAAGCGCATGAACTGCTGCGGGGTGTGCAGCAATTGTTCTTCCGAGAAAAACGCCTTCATGGTGGTCCTCGCTGACGCGTCAAGCCTGTTTGATTTCGATTTCGACAAAAACGAATTCGGTGTCGCTCGGGTTGATGACGTTGTGCTCAACGCCAACCGGTCGATAGTAGGCGATGCCGGTGGTGAGCTGGCTGGTGACCTCGCCGTCGGGCGTTTCAAGCAACAGCGGGCCGGTGGTTTGTGGCACCACCACGTAGTTCATGCCGTGGCGGTGCCACCCGGTTTCACCGCCGGGCGGAAAGCGCCATTCAGTGACGGTGACGCGGTCGTTGTCGATCTGCACGGTGGGAACGGCGGCGGGGCGTTGCACGGGGGAAGCTCCTGAAGTTGTCATGGTGTCGTGGTGTCGGTGTCGGTGTCGGTGTCGGTGTCGGTGTCGGCGGCGGCGGCGGCGGTCAGGCCATTGTCGCCTGCGTGGGATCCCAGTGTTGGCCGGGCACGGCGGCAATCAGCTGACGCGTGTAGGCATGCTGTGGCTTGTCGAAAATCTGGGTCGGGGAACCGTATTCCACGACTTTGCCACGGTGCATCACCAACACGGAATTGCAGATTTGCGCCGCGACCCGCAAATCATGGGTGATGAACACCAGCGCGATCTGCAAGCGCTGCTGCAAGTCATGCAGCAGTTGCAGCACCTGCGCCTGCACCGAGACGTCCAGCGCCGACACCGATTCATCGGCTACCAGCACCTTGGGTTCCAGCGCCAGCGCCCGCGCGATGCCGATGCGCTGGCGTTGCCCACCCGAAAACTGGTTGGGGTAGCGGTCGAAGGCGGACGGGTCCAGCCCCACCAGCGACAGCAGTTCGCGCACACGCGCCTCGGCCTTGGCGCGCGGCACGCCGTTGGCCACGGGCCCGTCGCTGATGATGCGGCCCACGGTGTGGCGCGGGTTGAGCGAGGCAAAAGGGTCCTGGAAGATCATCTGGATATCGTGGCGCAATGGGCGAAAGCGCGATTCGGACATTGCGGCAATATCCTGGCCATTGAAGATCAGTTGCCCGCCGTTGATGCCCACCAGCTTCAGCAGGCACTTGCCGATGGTGGACTTGCCTGAACCGGATTCGCCGACTATGCCCAACGTTTCACCGCGCCGGACGCTGAAGCTGACGCCGTCCACCGCATGCACTTCGCGCTTGCCGCCCAGCCAGCCATGGCCAATGACGTAGGTTTTCTTCAGGTCTTTCACTTCCAGCACGGGCGCGTCATTGGCGGTGGCCACGCGTTCTTCGCCACGCCGATGCGGCACCGCCGCGATCAGCCGCTGCGTGTACGGGTGGCGCGGGCGGTTCAGGACTTCGTCGGCGGGACCTTGCTCCACCAGCACGCCTTTTTCCATGACGGCGACGCGGTGGGCAATTTCGGCCACCACCCCGAAATCGTGCGTGACGAACATCACGCCCATTCCTTTCTCTTTCTGAATGCGCGCGATCAGCGCCAGGATCTGCGCCTGCGTGGTGACGTCCAGCGCCGTGGTGGGCTCGTCGGCGATCAGCAGGGCCGGCTCCAGCGCCAGGGCCATGGCGATCATCACGCGTTGGCGCTGGCCGCCGGATAGCCGGAAGGGATACACGTGATACAGCGTGGCCGGGTCCGGCAACCCCACGAAATCCAGCAGTTCAAGCGTGCGCTTCATGCGCTGGGCGCCCGGGTAGGCGTCGTGTACGCGCATGACTTCGCTGATCTGTTCGCCCACGGTCATCAACGGGTTCAGCGCCGACAGCGGTTCCTGGAAGATCATCGCCATGTCTTTGCCGCGCATGGCTTGCAACGTGGCTTCGTCTTGCTGCAACAGGTCCTTGCCACGGAACAGGATGCGGCCCTGCTGCGGCGTCAGGTAGTCCGGCAGCAGGCCCATGATGGCGTTGGCGCTCATGGATTTACCCGATCCGGATTCGCCCACGATGCACAGGATTTCGCCGGCGCGGATGTCGTAGGAAACGTCTTGCACGGCAAAGGGCCGGTCGCCGCCGCGAGGCAGCGCGATACTCAGGTTCTGGATGGAGAGCAAGGGCGTGGCTTCGGTCGTCATGTTGGCCTCCTATTCGCCGCGCTTGCGCAGTTGGGGGTTCAAGGCATCGTTCAGGCCTTCGCCGATCAGGTTGATGGCCAGCACCGTCAGCAGGATGGCCACCCCGGGCCACACGCTCATCCACCAGGCTTCGCGGATCATCGTGCGCGCCGCGCCGATCATGAAGCCCCAGCTCATCAGGTTGCGGTCGCCCAGGCCCAGGAAGGACAAGGACGATTCCGTCAGGATGGCGGTGGCTACCATGAACGAGGCCGACACGATGATGGGCGACATGGCGTTGGGCAGAATCTGCGTGCTGACGATGCGCGCCGGCGTCTGGCCAATGACGATGGCCGCCTGGACAAATTCGCGCTGCTTGAGCGTCATGAATTCAGAGCGCACCAGCCGCGCGGCGGGTGGCCAGGACACGACGGCGATCGCGCCCATGATGGAATAGACCGACGGGCTCAGGATGGCCACCAACACAACGGCCATCGCCAGTTGCGGAATGGTCTGGAAGAACTCGGTGAAGCGCATCAGCGCGTCGTCCACGCGGCCACCGCAGTAGCCCGCCACCGAGCCGACCAGAATGCCGAACAGCAGCGCCACCGCCGTTGACAGCAGGCCCACCATCAAGGACACCCGCGCGCCCCACACCAGGCCGGCGGTGATGTCGCGCCCCAGCATGTCGGTGCCGAACGGGAAGTCGGCGTTCGTGAATGGCGGAATCAGCGGGTCGGCCACCATCATCCAGGGGGACTCTTCATACAGCAGCGGCGCGGCCAGCGCCACAATGACCACGACCAGCATGATGGCAAGACCCGCCACCGCGCCGTAGTTGCGCATATAACGTCTGGCAAAAGCTTTCATGCGGCGGCTCCTTGCTGCGCGCCCGCGGCGATACGCGGATCAATCAGGCGGTACAACACATCGGTCAGCAGGTTGAACACCACCACCATGATTGATGTGACCAGGAAGATGCCCAGCAGCAATTGGTAGTCGCGCTGGAGCAGGGCGTCGAACATCAGGCGCCCGATGCCCGGCCAGGCAAACACGGTTTCGGTCAGCACCGCGCCGCCGGCCATCTGGCCCAGCTGGATGCCGGCGAACGTAATGACGGGCAGCAGCGCGTTGCGCAGCACGTGCACGCGGATCACTCGGCTGGGGCTGACGCCCTTGGCTCGCGCCGTTTTCACGAAGTCCATGCCAATCACCTCCAACATCGACGCCCGCGTCAGCCGCACGTACACGGCCATGAAGAAGCAACCCAGGGTGACGGTGGGCAGGATCAGGTGTTGGGCGATGTCGGATGCGCGCGCCCAGCCGGTCAGGCCCGAGCCGACGGTTTCCATGCCGAAGGCGGGCAGCCAGCCCAGCACGACGGAGAACAGCAGAATGCCCATCAACGACAGCCAGAACAGCGGCGTGGCGTACAGCAGCAGCGCGCCGGTCATCACCGAACTGTCGATCCAGCGGCGCTTGTTGCGGTAACGCGCCTTGGCCGCGACCACGCCCAGGAAGACACCCAGCACGATGGAAAACAAAAAAGCGCAGGACATCAGCAGGAATGTGGCGGGCAGGCGTTCAACGATCAGGTCCAGCACGGGGACGTGGTTGCGGTACGAGAAGCCCAGGTCCAGCTGGACCACGCCTTTCAGGTACAGCATCAGCTGCGTCAGGATGGGTTTGTCCAGGCCGAATGCCACGCGCAATTGATCGACGTAGGCGGCATCGCCCGCGCCGGCCTGGCCCGCCAGCACGGCGGCCGGGTCGCCGGGCGCCAGGCGGATCAAAAAGAAATTGATGATCACCACGCCCAGCACGACCACCAGGGCCTTGCCGACGCGGGACAGGAAAAAGGAAAGGAATTTCATGCTTGGGATGTCCTCTCGGGCTGAACGCGGGCGGCCAGGGGGCGCGCCCATGCGCTGCCGGCTCCGCCGCCGCAAGGGCTTCGCGGCGGCGTCTTGCTGCGCTTACTTTTCGATGTAGACGTCGTCGAACGATTCGTTCAACCCGATGGCGGTCTTGACCAGGTTCTTCACGTTGGCGCGGTACAAGGTGGGGAATTCCATATCCACCAGGTAGCCGTTGGCCACGTCGTTGACCAGCGTGGTTTGCAGCTTGGTGTAAATTTCCTGGCGCTTGGCCGGGTCAACTTCAGAGGCGGCGGCTTCCCACTGCTTGTCGGTCTCGGGGTTGCTGTAGCCCTGCACGTTGGCAAACGGCGAACCCTTGACGATGTTCGACGAGATATACAGCCGCTGTACGCCCAGCGCGGGGTCGCCGTACTGGTAGGTGAACGTGGTGGTCAGGTCAAAGTCCCAGTTGCCCGTGCGGCTGGCCCAGCCGCCCGCGTCGGTGGATTCCACGTTGACCTTAAAGCCCAGCTGTTCCAGGGCCTGCTTGGTGTATTCGCCCAGGCGATCCCAGGTGGAACCGTACGGAAAGCTCAGTTGGCGAATGGTGTAGTCCTCGGGCTTGATGCCCGATTCCTTGATTAGCGCGCGCGCCTTTTTCATGTCGAACGGCATCCCCGGCATGTTCTTGTCGTAGAACATCTCGGTCGTCACGAAGGGGCTGGTGGACACCTTGCCCAGGCCGAAGAAAATATTGTTGACCACCATGTTGCGGTTCATCGCGGCCATGATGGCCTGACGCACCTTCAGGTTGTCGAACGGAGGCTTGCGCATGTTGAAGATCAGGTAGGCCTGCGGCGAGAACATTTCCCAGCCGGCGGTGGTGTATTCCACCTTGGGCAGGGCGCGCAGGCGCTTGATGTCGACGTTGTCCACGTCGCCGCCGCGCAGCACGTCCACGCTGCCGCGTTCGAACGCGACGGCGCGCGAGGCTGCGTCGGGAATCACGTTGAACACCAGTTCGTCCAGATACGGCTTGCCGGGCTTCCAGTAATCGGGGTTGCGCGTCAGCTTGATGTATTCGCCGCGCTTCCATTCCTTGAACATGAACGGGCCGGTGCCCACGGGCTTCTGGTTGGCCGGATTGGTCATGAAGTCCGTGCCGGCGTACAGATGCTTGGGCATCATGGGCGCAAAGCCGGGTTCGAACATCAGCATGAACGCGGGGAAGGGCGTCTTCAGCTTGATCACCACGGTTTTCGCGTCCGGGGCGGTCACCGAATCGACAAACTTGTTCAGGATGACGCGGGCGCGGGCATGCGTCTTGGGCAGCATTTCGGAAAGCGAGAACACCACGTCTTCCGACGTGAACGGCTTGCCGTCATGCCACTTGACGTTGTCTTGCAGGTGGAACGTGTAGGTCAGGCCGTCGGCCGCCGCTTCCCATGACTTGGCCAGGCCGGGCTGCGGCTTCAGGTCTGTGGAATAGGTCAGCAGGCTTTCATAGATCTTGCCTGCGACGAACTGCGTGGGGCCTTGCTGGTTGATGGCCGTGACAATCACGGGCGGCTCGGGCTGCACGATCATGTTCAGCGTGCCGCCTTTGGTCTGTGCCAAGGCTTGCGAGGCGGGTAGCGCGGCCGCAAGGACCAATGCGCCGATGCTTAGGGAGAACCATTTCTTCGATTTCACTGCGAGCCTCCGGGCTGGAAAGGGACTGACAGGTGACCGCCGCTGCGCGGCCGATGCCGTGCTTTGACAAGCAAACCTTGTGCCACCTGGGTTTCTCAGGGGTATTACAGGTAAAGCCGCTACCGCCATGCTTCGTACAGGTGCTGGGTAAGACAGGCCGCGCACCAATGCGGCGAAATCGGCGGTGCACGCGCGGCGTGCCGAAAGACGTGGAGACGTCGGCGTCGGCCGCGCGGCGATCCGCGAAGAAACAGCTGCCGCTATCTTGCGGCGTTGGCCCGCGCCACCATGGCGTCAAGCAGGACGTTGCAGCCGGCTTCCAGATGCTCGGGCTGGGCGTCTTCAATTTCGTTGTGGCTGATGCCGTCTTTGCAGGGCACGAAGATCATGGCGGTGGGCGCCGCCGCGGCCATGTAGACGGCGTCGTGGCCCGCGCCCGTCACGATGTTCATCGCGGGCAGGCCGCGGCTGGCGGCGCCTTGCCGCACCTTGTCCACCAGGTCGGTATCAAACGGCGTGGGGCGGAAATACTGCACGTCTTTCAAGTCCACCTTCACGCCATGGGCCACCGCAATGTCGTCGCAAGCCCGGCGCCATTGCTGGTCCATGCGCGTCAACGTGGCTTCGTCTTCGTGGCGCAGGTCGGCGGTAAAGCGGACCTGGCCGGGAATGACGTTGCGCGATCCCGGATACGCGTGAATCTCGCCCACGGTCCCGCGCCCATGCGGCTGGTGCGCGTTGGCGATGTTGATGACGGTCTGCACCAGAAAGCTGGCCGCAAAGAGCGCGTCGCGGCGGATTGCCATCGGCGTGGGGCCCGCGTGCATCTCCATGCCGGTCACCGTGATGTCGTACCAGCGCAGGCCCAGCGAGCCGGTCACGACGCCGATGGTCTTTTCTTCGTGTTCAAGGATGGGGCCCTGTTCGATATGGGCCTCGAAGTACGCGTCCACCGGGCGCCCGCCAACCGGGTCGGTGCCCGCATATCCGATCGCGGCCAGCTCATCGCGTACCGATATGCCCTGCGCATCGCGGGCCGACAGCGCGGTTTCCAATGTGAACTTGCCGGCGAATACGCCGGACCCCATCATCACGGGCACGAAGCGCGAGCCTTCCTCGTTGGTCCAGATCGCCACTTCCAGCGGCGCTTCTGTCTGGACGCCGGCGTCGTTCAGCGTGCGCATCACTTCAAGACCTGCCAGCACGCCGTAGCAGCCGTCGAACTTGCCGCCCGTGGGTTGCGTATCGATGTGGCTGCCGGTCATGACGGGCGGCAGGTCGTTATTGCGGCCGGCGCGGCGCGCAAAGATGTTGCCCACCTGGTCCACCCGCACGGTCATGCCGGCATCGCGCATCCAGCCGGTGACAAGGTCGCGGCCTTGGCCGTCCAGCGCGGTCAGCGCCAATCGACAGTTGCCGCCTTTAGGCGTGGCGCCGATGCGCGCCAGGTCCATCAGCGACTGCCACAGGCGTTGGCCGTTGATGGACAGGGTAGACGTAGTCATGTGTTGCCTCGATGGTCGGTAAGGGGATCGAAGTCTTCGCGCAGGCGCGCCAGGATGCCAAGCAGGTGCGTGTGCATGGCGTGGCGCGCGCGAATCGGGTCTCGCGCCGTGATGGCGTTCAGGATGCGTTGATGCTCGGCATGGGCGGCAACCCACGCCTGCGTCGTGACGAAATAGTCCTGCATGCGGCTATACAGTGAGCTGGACTGGCTTAGATTCCACAGGTGCGCCACGGCTGACGCCAGCGCCGCGTTGCCGCAGGCGGCGCCGATGGCGCTGTGGAACGCGCGGTCGTGGCGGCCGGGCGAGTCGGTCAGCGACATGGCGGCATGGGCATCGCGGATGCCGGCAATTTGCGCGGGCGTGGCCTGGTGGGGGG
>NZ_JBLVOL010000064.1:21092-29321 GCF_053543755.1 Achromobacter semiaridum
TTTGCGGGGGCGGGGCCGGGGGCGCGGCCAGCGCCGCGCACTCCGGTTCGATCAGCATGCGGGCTTCTAGCAGGTCGAACGGCCCGATGTCGTCCTGTTCGGTCAAGGCCGGCCCGCCCAGGCTGGCCGTTGCGGGAAACGCGGCGCCGTCCGGCGAGGTGGTGACAAATACGCCGGTGCCCACGCGCACCTCGACGTAGCCTTCGATTTCCAGGGCGATCAGTGCTTCGCGGATCGACGCCCGACTCACCTGCAGTTGTTCGGCCAGTTCGCGTTCGGAAGGCAGGCGCGCACCGCGTAAGAAATCACCCGCCCGGATGCGGCCGGCAATCTGGTCGGCAATCATTCGGTACAAGCGGGTGGCGGCGACAGCCTGAAAGGTGCTCATCGTGGCGTGGGGTTGTCATGGCCTGGTGGTCAGGCCACCAATATAGGCACGCCGTTATTGAAATAGAAGGGGAAATTTGCGTTTTCAGGGAAAACGATCAGAGGGAATCTACGCCTTCCTATCCGGTGGTCAGGCCAGTTAGGAAGCTGTGCGCTTACCCTGAAGCGGGCGATGGCGTTGCACCAGCGCCCCTTCCTTGCGTGCTCGGTTCAGGGCTCGTTCGTAAAGGCGCGGACCAGGCGCGCGATACCGTCCAGTTCGTCCTGGGCGCCTACCACCCATTCGGGCTTGTCGAAGGGGCTGTCGGACGGGGCGTTGTCCATGCCGGCCTTCAGGTCGTTAAGCAGTTCCAGCGCCATGTCGGTGGCTTGCGGGCTGCTGCGGGTGGAAAGGGCGATGGCAATTGCCACCGCCTGGCGCATGGCCAGCAGGCGGCCGTCCAGTTCAGTGCCCATGAGGCGTCCTTGTTGTGCAACGTGAAAGCCGCATTTTACGGGCGTGACTCGGCGCGCGGCCAAGACGCTGCCGCGTTTGCGCCAGATCAAGCTGCGGCTGCCCGCAAGGGCGAATAATCCAAGGTATGCAAGCCGCCCTAAGCCCCATCGTTTCATCGCCCGCGCCTGCCGCCGCCGAACCGTTCTTTCCCCCTCGATTGCTGGCGAGGCTGGACAAGAACGGGCCACGCTACACCTCGTATCCCACCGCCGACCGCTATCACGGCAATTTTGGCGAACAGGACTACCGCGCCGCGCTGCGTCAGCGCCGCGCCAACGGTGGGGCCGAGCCGCTGTCGCTATATGTGCACATTCCGTTCTGCGATTCGGTTTGCTATTACTGCGCGTGCAACAAGGTGGTGACGCGTCATCACGACCGCGCGGTGCGCTACCTGGAGGCGCTGGCGCAAGAAATCGCGTTGCACGTGACGGAGCTGGGCCCGGGCGTACCGGTGTCGCAACTGCACTTTGGCGGCGGCACGCCCACCTTCCTGTCCGACGCGGAATTGACCCGCTTGATGCAGGACCTGAGATCGGCGTTCCGGTTCGAGAGCGATGCCGAGATTTCCATCGAAGTCGATCCTCGCACGGCCACGCCGCAGCGTCTGGCGCACCTTCGCCAGTTGGGCTTTAACCGCCTGAGCTTCGGCGTGCAGGATTTTGACGAGCGGGTGCAAAAGGCGGTGCATCGGGTGCAGTCTTTCGACGACGTCCGGGCGCTGATGCAAAGCGCGCGGGCGCTGGGCTACGACTCGGTCAACATGGACCTGATCTACGGGCTGCCGCTGCAAACCGCGGAATCGTTCGCGCGTACGATCAAGCAGGTGGTGGCGTTGCGGCCCGACCGCATTGCGCTGTACGCCTACGCGCACCTGCCCGAACGCTTCAAGCCCCAACGCCGCATCCATGAAGCGGACCTGCCTAACCGCGAGACCCGGGTGGGCCTGCTTGGCGCGGCCATCGACGGCTTTCTGCAGCAGGGCTACACGTACATCGGCATGGACCATTTCGCGCTGAACACCGACGCGCTGGCAATCGCCAAGCAGCGCGGCCAGTTGCACCGGAATTTTCAGGGCTATAGCACTCAGCCCGATCGGGACCTGGTCGCGCTGGGCGTGTCGGCCATCGGCCGCATCGGCAACACGTACAGCCAGAACGCAAAGGTGCTGGACGCGTATTACGGCGCAATCGAATCCGGCCATTTCGCGGTGGAACGCGGGCTGGCCCTGTCCAGCGACGACCTGGTAAGGCGGGACGTCATCATGGACGTCATGTGCCAGGGCCGGGTGGACTTCGCCGCCGTCGAGGCGCGCCACGGCGTGCGCTTTGGCGACTACTTCAGCCGCGAATTGCTGCAAATGGCGAACCTGGCTGAATTGGGCCTGGTCAATCTGCGTGCGGGCGAAGTCGAGGTGACCGGGCTGGGCTGGTATTTCGTGCGCGCCGTCGCCATGGCGTTCGACGGGTACCTGGGCAGTGCCGTCAGCGGCGCCAGCTATTCCCGCATCATCTGACGCGGCGCCTGTGCGGGTTGGGCTCATTCCGCGAACTTCTCGCGCAGGTATAGGGCCAGCGACAGATCATCGGCCAGTTGCAGTTTTTGCATCGCGCGTCGCTTGTGGGTGCTGATCGTCTTTTTGCTGCGCGACAGGCGCGCCGCAATCTGAGTGACCGACAGGCCCTGGCTGATATGGCGCAGGATCTCGATTTCGGATGTGGTCAGCGTCGCGTGGGGATGGTCGGGCAGCACGGGGCGGACCTTGCCGTCCTGCACGGAAAGAAAGGTCTTTTTGTTGCTGAGTACGGCTCGGATGATTTCGGGCAGCAACACCATTCCCCATTGCTTGGCCAGATAGCCGTTGGCGCCCGCGCGATACGCCGCGTATTGCGTTTCCTGCCGGTTCCCCGCCGAAAACGTGATGAGGGCCAGGGCAGGGTGGTGCCGCCGTAGCCGCCGCAGGAAGTTGACGCCGTCCCAGGGTTCCTGGGGTAGATAAAAATCCACCAGCGCCACGTCACAGGGCGTATGACGCAGCTTATCAAGCATTTCGCGCGCCGATGTCTCTCGGTGCAGCACCCGAAAGCCGGGGCGGCTTTCAAGGTATGCGCCCACGCCAAGGGCAACGACGGGATGGTCGTCGAGTATTGCCACCTTGATTACCGACGGCAGCCGCGACAGCAGCATATGCCTGCGCGCGCCGGTGCGCACGCCTTCGCCGCAGCGTGGCGGGTTGGAAATAGAGGCTGCTTTGGTCACACGTATTGGGACAGCTTTCATCGATGCTCCACAAGCCGGTAGCGCGAACCGCGTCGCGCTTTTTCTCGGCCAGAGTTGAAGTCCGGAGCACGCTCCGCGCCTGGTCATAAATTTGCGATGGAAGGTTACGTTTTCGAAAGCCTGTCCGGACCGGAATCACCCGAATATCGGACCGCTGCACCCTTGAACAAGCATTCAATCTGCCGCAAGAGTGGGCATATTCGCTTGACTGCCGCCCGGAAAAGGCGCAAAGGGTGCTACAATCGACACGTTAATTTCGGTCGATCCGTTGGTGGTCGGGATGTTCCCGGCCCGGTTTTGGTTGGTATCGATCGCGCAACCTTGTAACGCGCCGTCCCGGCGCGTTTGAACAGGCTCAGAATCATGTTTTTCCTGCTGGCACGAACTACGACCCGGAACTTTCGCCCTATGTCGCGTTAGTTTTTCGTGCGTCGGGTTTCACCGTGTCAGGTCAGCGGTAAGACTCAGCAAGACAACCAGAAAACGCGGCTATCAGGCCGCGTTTTTCGTTTTCGTTCATTGATTTTTCTCGTTCCAAGAACCCCAGGAAGCACTCCCGATGGTACAGATCACATTGCCCGATGGTTCGCAACGCCAATACCCGGGGCCGGTTACGGTCGCTGAAGTGGCTCAATCGATCGGTACGGGCCTGGCCAAGGCCGCCTTGGGCGGCCGCGTGACGTTTGAAGGCGAGTCGTCCAAGCTGGTCGACACAAGCTACCGCATCGAAGGCGATGCGCGCCTGGCAATCGTGACCGCCAAGGACGCCGATGGCCTGGATTTGATCCGGCACTCGACGGCCCACTTGCTGGCCTATGCCGTGAAGGAGCTGTTCCCCGACGCCCAGGTCACCATTGGTCCGGTGATCGACAACGGCTTCTACTACGACTTCTCGTACAAGCGCCCGTTCACGCCCGAAGATCTGGTCGCCATCGAAAAGAAGATGGCCGAGCTCGCCAAGAAGGACGAGGTCGTCACGCGTGAAGAATGGTCGCGCGATGACGCCGTTGAATTCTTCAAGGGTATCGGCGAAAAGTACAAGGCCGAGATCATCGCGTCGATCCCGTCCAACGAGCCCCTGAGCCTGTATCGCGAAGGCGATTTCATCGACCTGTGCCGCGGCCCCCACGTGCCGTCCACCGGCAAGCTGAAAGTGTTCAAGCTGATGAAGGTAGCCGGCGCCTACTGGCGCGGCGATAGCAAGAACGAGATGCTTCAGCGCATCTATGGCACGGCCTGGGCCACCAAGGAAGAACAGGAAGCCTACCTGCACATGCTGGAAGAGGCCGAGCGCCGCGACCACCGCAAGATCGGCCGCGAACTTGACCTGTTCCACTTCCAGGACGAAGCGCCGGGCTTGATTTTCTGGCATCCCAAGGGCTGGGCGTTGTGGCAGCAGGTCGAGCAATACATGCGCGCCGTCTACAACAACAACGGCTACCAGGAAGTCAAGGCGCCGCAGATTCTTGATATTTCGCTGTGGAAGAAGACGGGCCACTGGGACAACTATCGTGAAAACATGTTCACGACCGAGTCCGAGAACCGCGTCTATGGCCTGAAGCCGATGAACTGCCCGGGCCACGTGCAGATTTTCAACGCCGGCCTGCATTCCTATCGCGAACTGCCGCTGCGCTATGGCGAATTCGGCCAGTGCCACCGCAATGAACCGTCGGGTTCGCTGCACGGCATGATGCGCGTGCGCGGGTTCACGCAGGATGATGGCCACATCTTCTGTACCGAAGAGCAACTGCAAGACGAATGCGCGGACTTCACGGCCCTGCTGCAGAGGGTTTATCGCGATTTCGGCTTTACCGAAGTGCTGTACAAGGTCGCCACGCGTCCCGAAAAGCGCATCGGCTCGGACGAAGTCTGGGATACGGCCGAGCAGGCGCTGATGGAAAGCCTGCGCCGCACAGGTTGCGAATTCGAGATTTCCCCCGGGGAAGGTGCGTTTTACGGTCCCAAGGTGGAATACACCCTGAAAGACGCCATCGGCCGCCACTGGCAATGCGGTACCATTCAGGTCGACTTCTCCATGCCCGTGCGCCTTGGTGCAGAGTATGTTGACCAGAACGACCAGCGTCGTCCGCCCGTCATGCTGCACCGTGCCATCCTGGGATCGCTTGAGCGTTTCATCGGCATGTTGATCGAAAACCATGCCGGCGCGATGCCGCCTTGGCTGGCCCCGGTGCAAGCCGTTGTATGCTGCATTTCTGAACCTTCGGCCGATTATGCGGCTGAAATAACACAAAGCCTGAAAAAACAAGGCTTTAGAGTAGAGTCCGATTTGCGCGGTGAAAAAATCACTCGTAAAATCCGGGAGCACAGCCTGCAAAAGGTGCCGTACATTCTTGTCGTCGGCGACAAGGAAAAGCAAAACGGCACCGTAGCCGTCCGCGGTCTGGGTGGATTGGACCTTGGCGCCATCGCATACGACGAATTCGTCGCGCGGTTGTCCGAGGATGTTTCTGCCCGTCGCGACGTCAATCAACCTGATAGCAGTGCTGCTTAACATTTCTAGGAGCTTTCAACATCGCCACTGAAAAAGCCAATCGCATCAACGGTGAAATCCGCGTCCCCGAGGTGCGCCTGATAGGTCTGGACGGAGAACAGCTGGGCATCGTCAAGATTGCCGACGCGTTCCGTCTTTCCGAGCAAAGCGACGTGGATCTGGTGGAAATCGCGCCGAACGCCGAGCCGCCGGTCTGCCGTTTGATGGACTACGGTAAGTTCAAGTACCAAGAGCAGAAGCGCCAAGCTGAAGCTCGTTCCAAGCAGAAGGTCATCCAGGTCAAGGAAGTCAAATTCCGTCCGGCCACCGACGAGGGCGACTACCAAGTCAAGCTGCGCAACCTGCGCCGCTTCCTCGAAGAGGGCGACAAGGCTAAGGTGACCCTGCGCTTCCGTGGCCGTGAAATGGCTCACCAGGAACTGGGTATGCGTGTGCTTGAACGTGTGCGTGACGATCTGCTGGAACTTGCCCAGGTCGAAGCCATGCCGAAGCTCGAAGGCCGTCAGATGGTCATGGTGCTGGCGCCCAAGAAGAAGGCCCTGCCCGCTGCGGGCAAGCCTGAATCTGCCGCGTAAGTTCCAGCCATAGCCTTCGCAAGAAGGCTTGGCCGCTTCCCATCCGACCCGCCGTCCGTCACGTGACCGGCGGGTTCGCTTATTGGGCGGCTCTGCGCTACGATGTCATAAAGCCGCCTTCCCGCCAGGGAAGGCGGCGTACGTTCAGGGTGTCGCGATGCATGTTTTGTTCGTTTTGGATCCCTTGCCGCTTCTTAAGGCGTACAAGGACAGTTCGGTTGCCATGATGCGTGCCCTCGTGGCGCGCGGTCACACGCTTAGCGTGGCCATGCAAGGCGATCTGTACATCGAGGGCGGCACGGTCAAGGCCGTTACCACGCCGATCGCGCTGGTCGCGGATGCCGACCTGCACGGCCACGACTGGTGGACCGAGTCCGCCGCGCAAGATCTGCCGTTGGCGGATTTTGGCGCCGTCGTCATGCGAAAAGACCCTCCATTCGACATGGAATACGTGTATTCGACGCATCTGCTCGAATACGCCGAAGCGCAGGGCGCCCGCGTGTTCAACAGCGGCGCGGCCATTCGCAACCATCCCGAAAAGCTGGCCATCACCGAGATCAGCGAGTTCACCGCCCCGACGCTGGTGACGCGCAACATGGCTCGCCTGAAGGCTTTTCACGACACGCACCACGACGTGATCGTCAAGCCGCTTGACGGCATGGGTGGCACGGGCGTGTTCCGCCTGCAACCCAAAGACCCCAACCTGAACGCCATTCTGGAAACGCTGACCGACAACGGCGCGCGCACCATCATGGCTCAGCGCTACATCCCTGACATCGTCAAGGGTGACAAGCGCATCCTGCTCATCGGCGGCGAGCCGGTGCCGTATTCGCTGGCGCGTATTCCGCTGGCCGGCGAAACGCGCGGCAACCTGGCCGCCGGCGGCCGTGGCGTGGCGCAGGAATTGTCCCCGCGCGATCGCGAAATCGCCGAAGCCGTAGCCCCCAAGCTTGCCGCTCGCGGCCTGCTGCTGGTCGGCTTGGACGTCATTGGCGATTACGTCACCGAAGTCAACGTCACCAGCCCCACCTGTTTCGTCGAGATTGCCGAACAGACTGGCTTCGATGTCGCGGGCATGTTCGTCCAGGCGCTTGAAAAAGCCGTGGCGAATACTGCCCCGGCTGCCTGATCTTTCTGGAATCCGTCATGACCACGGGTATTGTTATCGTCGTGCACGCGCCTTTGGGCGCGGCGATGCGCGAATGCGCCAGCCACGTCATGGGCGACCTTGACGGCATGCTGGCCATTCACGACATCCTGCCCGAGGACCGGCCCGACGATCAGGCACCGGCCGTCCTGAAAGATATTCTTGAACAGGATCACGGCGCCGGTGTGCTGGTGCTGACTGACCTGATCGGCGCCACCCCCGCCAATATCTCCAAGCGCGCCGTGGCCGATGCCCAGGCGCAGGGCATTCAGTGCTGTGTCCTGGCCGGCCTGAATACCCCCATGCTGCTGCGCGCCTTGACCTATCGCAATCTACCGCTTGCCGATACACGCGAAAAGGCCTTGGCCGGCGGCGTGCAGGGTGTCTTGCGTGTAGACTGACGGGCAGGAATTTGCCCTATTATGTCGGCTGGTATTTCCGGTCGAAATGCGGTTGACGGTTTGCCTCTTTGCTGCGATCAACACTGCGGCGTTAATCCGCGGTCATAATATTTCCTATGCCTACTAAAGACATCGTCATCAGCAATAAATTGGGTTTGCATGCGCGGGCCGCCGCCAAGCTGACGCAACTGGCCAGCAAGTTCTCCAGCGAGATCTTCATCTCGCGTGGCGCGCAACGCGTGAACGCCAAGAGCATCATGGGCGTCATGATGCTGGCGGCGGGGCTTGGCGTGACAGTCAAACTGGAGGCTTCCGGCAACGACGCCGATCAAGCCCTTTCCGAAATCGAAACTCTGTTCGACAGCAAATTCGGTGAGCAGGAATAGAACGCCCCCTGAATCCGCCGGCCCTGGCGTTGCCGAGGCCGGCCCGTC
>NZ_JBLVOL010000064.1:29341-31217 GCF_053543755.1 Achromobacter semiaridum
GGCCGCGCCAGCCCCGTCGTTTGTCTTTATGGCAAAGGCGTTGCCAAGGGATATGCCATCGGCCGCGCGGTCGTCATGGGCGCCGCGGCGCTGGAAGTGGCGCACTATCGGATCTCTCCCGAAGACGTGCCCGCCGAAAGCAGCCGCCTGACCGAGGCCCTGGCATCAGCGCAGCACGAGCTGCGGCAGTTGGCAGACACTTTGCCCGCCGATGCGCCACGTGAGCTGGGTGCCATGCTGAACGTGCACAGCTTGCTCTTGGGTGACCCCTTGCTGGCCGAGCAAACGCTGGGCCTGATCGCTGAACGCCACTACAACGCCGAATGGGCGCTGACCACGCAAGGCCAGATGCTGGGCCAGCAGTTCGACGCCATGGAAGACGAGTACCTGCGCGAGCGCGGGGCCGACGTACGCCAGGTCATCGAGCGTGTGCTGCATGTGCTTGCCGGCACGTCCGCCATCCTGCCCGACATGTCCCACATGGGCGGGGACGACGCGCTGGTGGTTGTGGCGCACGACATTTCTCCGGCGGACATGCTGCGTTTGCGCGGCGGCCGCTTCGCGGCTTTCGTGACCGACCTGGGCGGCCCCACGTCCCATACCGCCATCGTGGCGCGCAGCATGGGCGTGCCGGCCGTGGTCGCCATGGGCAACGTGCGCGAACTGGTGCGCGATGGCGACATGCTCATCATCGACGGCGCGGCCGGCGCGGTGGTGGTCAATCCGTCTGACCGCATTCTTCAGGAATACCGCCGCCGCCAGGCCGTGTACGCCGATGAGCGCGCCGAACTGGGCCTGCTGCGCGACGAGCCCTCCGTCACGCTTGACGGCATCGACGTCGTCTTGCACGCCAATATCGAACTGCCTGAAGAGGCCGCGCTGGCGCTGGCTTCGGGCGCGCATGGCATCGGCCTGTTCCGCAGCGAATTCCTGTTCATGGGCCGGCCGGACCTGCCCGGCGAAGAAGAGCAATACGAAGCCTATTCATCGGTGGTCAAGGTCATGGCGGGCAGACCCGTCACGATCCGTACGCTGGACATCGGGTCGGACAAGACCCTGGACGGCGAAGCCACCGTGGCTACCAATCCTGCGTTGGGGCAGCGCGCTATCCGCTACTGCCTGGCGCGTCCGGAAATGTTCGCGACGCAGCTGCGCGCCATCTTGCGGGCATCGGCACACGGCCCGGTGCGATTGCTGATCCCCATGATTGCGCACATGCACGAAGTGGTGGCCACCAAGGCTGCCATCGAATCCGCCCGCCGCGAACTTGATGCGCGCGGCCAGGCGTATGCGCCGCATATGGAAGTGGGCGCAATGGTCGAGGTGCCCGCCATCGCGATCGCCATCGAGCCCTTCGCGCAGGCGCTGGATTTCCTGTCTATCGGCACCAACGACCTGATCCAGTACACATTGGCCATTGACCGCGGCGACCACGATGTGGCTGCACTGTACGACCCGCTGCATCCCGCCGTGTTGCGCCTGGTGGCCAACACCATCAACGCGGGCGAGCGCGCCGGCAAGCCGGTAGCGGTGTGCGGCGAAATGGCAGGCGATTCACGCATGACGCGCCTGCTGCTGGGCCTGGGCCTGACAGAGTTTTCCATGCACCCGCAGCAACTGCTGGACGTCAAGCGCGAGGTGCGACGCGCGCATTCGAACGCTTTGCGCATCAAGGTAGCTACCGCCCTAAACCGCGCCTTGCCTGTCGACCTGGACGCGCTGGACCCGGCCTGAATCGGCCGGCTGAATTTGCCTGTATTGGCCCGTGTATTGGCCCGTGTATAGGCCCGTGTATAGGCCATTCCGAACCTGCCAGACGCTGAATGCCCCTGAATGGGGCGTTTTTGTTTGCTTTTGGATCTGGAATCGCCAATGA
>NZ_JBLVOL010000064.1:31292-54369 GCF_053543755.1 Achromobacter semiaridum
CCCCGTTTCTGGCAAGCCCTGCGGCAGTCAAGCCGCGGGCCTGCAAACCGCTTTAGCTGTGATAAGCCGATTCGCCGTGGCTGGTCACGTCCAGGCCTTCGCGTTCCTGGTCTTCCGGCACACGCAGGCCGCACAGGGCGTTGGCGATCTTGTAGGCAATCCACGCCACTACACCGGACCATACGATGGTCAGCAGCACGCCTTCCAGCTGCACCCACAGTTGGTGGGCGATCATGCCGGGTTCGGCCAGGCCGGGGCCACCGAGGACCTGGGCATTGAACACGCCGGTCAGCAAGGCGCCGACGATACCGCCCACACCGTGCACGCCAAATACATCCAGCGCGTCATCGGCACGCAGCAAACGCTTCAGGCCGTTCACACCCCAGACGCAGACGATGCCGGCGATCACACCGATGATCAATGCGCCCACCGGGCCGACCAGGCCGGCTGCCGGCGTGATACCCACCAGACCCGCAATCGCGCCGGACGCAGCGCCCAGCATCGACGGCTTGCCCTTGACGGCCCATTCCGTGAACAACCAGGCCAGGACGGCACCGGCAGTCGCGATCATGGTGTTGAAGAAGGCCAGCGTGGCGTTCTCGTTCGCGGCCAGGGCCGAACCCGCGTTGAAGCCGAACCAGCCCACCCACAGCAGGGCGGCGCCCACGAAGGTCATCGGCAGGTTGTGCGGTTGCATCGCTTCGCGGCCGTAGCCTACGCGCTTGCCCACTACATAAGCACCCACCAGGCCGGCCACACCGGCGTTGATGTGCACCACGGTGCCGCCGGCAAAGTCCAGTGCACCCTTGGCGTTCAGCAGGCCGGGCGCCGTTTCGGATGCGAACCACACCATGTGCGCGATGGGCACGTAGGCAAACGTGAACCAGATCACCGTGAATACCAGCACGGCCGAAAAACGGGCGCGCTCGGCAAAGCTGCCCACGATCAGCGCGCAGGTGATGCCGGCGAACGTGGCCTGGAACGAGGCAAACAGCAGCTCGGTCAGGGTGTTCGACATGGCGTACTTGCCGTCAGCCGGTGTGAACATGCCAGAGAAGAAGGCGCGCGACAGGCCGCCGAAGAACGCGTTGCCTTCGGTGAAGGCAAGCGAATAACCGTAGATGAACCAGAGAACCAGGCCCAACACGAACGTGCACAGCACTTGCAGCAACACAGACAGCACGTTCTTGCTGCGTACCAGGCCGCCATAGAACATCGCCAGACCGGGTACGGCCATCATCAATACGAGCAGGGTAGAGACGAGCAACCAGGAGATATCTGCTTTATCCATTTTCAGGCTCCAATGAGTCTTTCTTTATTTATTTACAGCGCAGCTTCGCCAGCTTCACCTGTGCGGATACGGATCACCTGTTCCAGCGGGGCGGCAAAGATCTTGCCGTCGCCGATCTTGCCGGTACGAGCGGCTTGCTCGATCGCCTCGATAACCTGGTCCACAAGGTGATCGGGCACGGCGGCTTCGACACGCAACTTGGGCAGAAAGTCCACGGCGTATTCCGCGCCGCGATACAGCTCGGTATGGCCCTTTTGACGGCCAAAACCCTTTACTTCGGTAACAGTCAGGCCCTGGACGCCGATCCCGGATAGAGCCACCCGCACTTCGTCGAGCTTGAAGGGCTTGATGATGGCGATGATGAGTTTCATGGCATTTCCTCTCATGGTTGCACGTTGGCCTCGTCTATCAAGCAATATCCATGCCATGTTTTTTGACGCCTGAGATGCGGGCTGCACGCGCGCATGTTGTGCCGGTGAGCACCAATGTAGGGCGTGATGCACCACCTCGTGGCCTCAAAGTGGTGCGTCATGCCCGACATTGGGTGCATGCAACGAAATATGTTTCAGAAACGGCATTTGTAGCCAGTTGATGCTGCGGCCGTTGCGGTTTGTATTGGGTAGTTTGCTCGCTTGCCGGCTGCCAGGTCGGTCGCAACGGCCCGGCGAGCGTTGCAGCGCAACGGTGGTCCCCGTTTCAAAGGTGCTGCGTTCGGTATTCGGGCGGCTTTTCAATACACCAAATGATGGATTCCCTTGATACCAGGGTTTACAGGCGTCGGCTTGTTGTTGGGGGACGGGTGAACAAGAATCAAGACAGCTCATCCAAATGGTGGGCGACGCCGCCCGCTGGTGCGGGGTGGCAGCCCGGCTCTCTTATTAAGAAGCAATAAGGAAAGAGGACACCATGAGGATTGAACGCAAGCTGATGGGCGCTGTCGCGCTGGTTGCTTTAGTGGGCATCCTGGCGGGCTGCAACAAGAATGAAGAAAAGGTGGCCCCGCCGGCCGCTTCAACGACTCCGGCGCCCACGACGCCCGCTGCGCCGCCCGCGACTTCGGTGCCGGCTGCGCCGCCGGCCGCCAGTTCGCCGGCGGGAAGCGCGTCGTCGGCGCTTCCGTCTGAATGTGAGGCGTACGTGACCAAAGTGAACGCGTGCATGGATAAATTGGGAAGCAGCAATCCGGCTGCGGCCAGCGTCAAGCAGCAGCTTGAAGCGGCCAAATCGCAGTGGGCCGCCGTCCCCGACAAGACGCAGTTGGCGGCGCAATGCAAGCAGTCGTCGGATTTGTTTGCGCAATCGGCAAGCCAGATGGGTTGCCCGTAACGATGTTGGTAGGGGGTTGCCGTCATGGCAGCCCGGTTTTCTCCTGTGCTTTGATGGGCGGTCACCGCATGCGGCCCGCCCTTTTTTTTGGCGCTCGCTGACTGGGCGTGGCTGCGCCGGCTGGCAAGGCACTACACTTGAGGCGTCAAGAACCTGAGAGGCCGCTATGAACAATCGCACCCAGTGGATGGAAGACATCCAGAAAAATATCTCTGACCTGATTGCCCGCAGCCCGGCTGCGGATGTGGAGCGCAATGTGCGCGCCATGATGACGCAGGCGTTCTCGAAGCTGGACCTGGTCACGCGCGAAGAATTCGACGTGCAAGCCGATTTGCTGGCGCGCACCCGTGCCCGCGTGGACCAGCTTGCCGCACAGGTCCAACAGATGGAATCGCGCTTGTCCGCCCTGGACAAGTGATGCGCGGTCAGCGACTAGCTGTTGACTGTTAGCCGCTACCCGCCAGGCAGTCCGCATCACAGAACAAAGCAAAGCGACCGCGTCATGCGGTCGTGTTGCTTTTGGTGGTGAGGGGAGGGTGTGCGCGACACGCGACGAGCGATCAGGGAAAAGCGATCAGGGAATTGCGATCGGGGAATTTCGATCGGGACCCTCTGATCAGGGACACGAGCCTGGGAACAAGGGACATCATTGTCCCCCTCGGCCCATGGCGCCGGACGGAATTGCCGATACTGACGGTCTTGCATTCACGGAGACTGTCTTGACGCTTGCCGTACTTGCCAGCCGCGCGCTCAGCGGCATACATGCGCACGCCGTTCGGGTCGAGACCCATTTGGGCCCCGGCCTGCCCAGCTTCAACGTCGTGGGCCTTGCGGACACGGAGGTGCGCGAAAGCCGTGAACGCGTGCGTGCCGCGATATTGAACAGCGGGTTTGATTTCCCGCCGGGCCGCATCACTGTCAATTTGTCGCCGGCCGACATCCCCAAGGAATCGGGGCGCTTTGATCTGCCCATCGCGTTGGGCCTGCTGCTGGCTTCCGGTCAGCTATCCGCGCCCGTTGCGTGCCAAGGGGCAGGGCAGCCGCAGGCGCATGATCCTTCTTTGGTGGATCTGGTGTTTGCCGGCGAACTATCGCTGACCGGCGCGCTGGTGCCCGTTGCCGCGCCGTTGGTCATTGCCTTGAGTGTGGCGCGGGATGCGCCCGGCGCCACGCTCATATTGCCGGCGGGCAGCGCTGAAGAGGCCGCATGGGTGCCCGACCTGCGCGTTTTGTCGGCGCGCAGCCTGGCCGATGTCGCCGCGCACGCAGCGGGCTCGCATCGGCTTGCCGACGCCATCCCCAAGGCGTGGCCGCAAGCGCCTCCCGGGCCGTGCCTGTCGGATGTGCGGGGGCAGGCGGGTGCAAGGCGCGCGCTTGAAGTGGCGGCGGCGGGTGGCCACAGCCTGCTGATGGTGGGCCCTCCCGGCGCGGGCAAAAGCATGCTGGCCTCGCGTTTACCGGGTTTGCTGCCGCCGCTGGACCGGTCCCAGGCGCTGGAGGCTGCAGCCGTCGCCGCCTTGGCGGGCATGCCGCAAACGTTGATGGGCCAGCCGCCGTTTCGCGCACCCCACCATTCCGCCTCGGTTGCCGCGTTGGTGGGCGGGGGCAGCCGGCCTCGCCCCGGCGAGATCAGCCTGGCGCACAATGGCGTGCTGTTTCTGGACGAATTACCCGAGTACAGCCGCCGTACGCTAGAGGCCCTGCGCGAGCCCCTAGAGGCGGGCAGGGTGGTTATCGCGCGGGCGTTACATGCGGCTCAGTTTCCGGCGCGCTTCCAATTGATCGCTGCAATGAATCCCTGCCCGTGCGGATGGCGCGGGCATCCCGTGCGGGCCTGTGTATGCAGGCCGGACCAGGTTGCTCGCTATGTGGGCAAGATATCGGGGCCACTGCTTGACCGGATCGACCTCCACGTGGCGCTGCCACCCTCTGATCCCGAATCAATGGCAGGCCCGCCTGGCGAAGCTTCCGGCTACGTGCTGGATCGGGTGACGCGCTGCCGCCAGCGGCAGCACGACCGGCAGGGCAAGCTGAACGCTGCATTAAGCGGCGCCGAACTGGATCAGCACTGCATGATGCAGGCGGATGCTCAGGCGCTGCTGTTTCAGGCCATGCGGCGTCTGTCCGGTTCCGGGCGGGCGCTGCACCGGGCGCTGCGCGTTGCCCGCACGATCGCAGATCTTGATGGGGCCGACGTGCTTGCCGCCGGTCATGTTGCCCAGGCGGTTCAGTACCGGCGGCCGGGTTTGTAGGGTTGCTTGGAAGCCGGCTGCGCACCCACCTGGGGTTTTTCCGCATTCCGGCTCGACAACACCCAGGAAATCACCATATAATCAAAGGCTTTCCCGGATCTGCCGTGCTTTTTAGCGGCTGACGTTCGGGAAAGACGTACCCCCCAGAAGTGGCAACAGGTTTACAAGTTTTGCCGTTGAGTCGGTGCCAGCCTTCGGGCTGCCAGCCACCAGCGCCCAAGCACCTCGCGTCATGTCAAATCAACAACGAGTTTAAGTTTAGGGAATCATCATGCCCAAGATGAAAACCAAGAAAAGCGCCTCCAAGCGCTTTAAGGTTCGCGGCAGCGGCTCCATCAAGCGCGGTCAGGCGTTCAAGCGCCACATTCTGACCAAGAAGACCACGAAGGCCAAGCGTCAATTGCGCGGCTCGACGGCCGTTCATGAATCCAACGTGGCCTCCGTCAAGGCCATGATGCCTTTCGCTTGATAAGGGAGACCTAATATGCCTCGCGTCAAACGCGGCGTAACTGCCCGCGCACGTCACAAAAAAGTCATTGCCGCCGCCAAGGGTTACCGTGGCCGCCGCGGTAATGTGTTCCGTATTGCCAAGCAAGCAGTCATGCGCGCTGGCCAATACGCCTACCGCGACCGTCGTAACAAGAAGCGCACGTTCCGTGCTCTGTGGATCACGCGTATCAACGCTGCTGTCCGCGAACATGGCGTCAGCTACAGCGTGTTCATCGCTGGTCTGAAGAAGGCTTCGATTGAACTGGATCGTAAGGTCCTGGCCGATCTGGCCGTGCGCGACAAGGCCGGCTTTGCCGCCATCGTGCAGCAAGCCAAGGCTGCCTTGGCTGCCTGATCGCGCGCTTTAACTCATCGCGCATCGCTGCAAACGGGGCTGTAATGGCCCCGTTTGCGTTTTGAAGGCTGGATTTCATGACTCTATTGGTTGACGACCTGGTCTCCCAGGCGCAAGAACGGTTCGCCGCGGCTACGGATGCCGCCGCGCTCGAGAACGCAAAGGCTCGCTTCCTGGGTAAGGAAGGCGCACTGACGGTGCTGCTAAAGGGCCTGGGCAAGCTTGATCCCGAGCAAAAGCGCGAGATGGGCGCCCGTATCAATCAGGCCAAGCAACAAGTCGAAGAGCTCCTGAATTCGCGCCGCGCCGCATTGGCGCAGGCGGAACTGGACGCCCGACTGGCTTCTGAAACCATTGACGTCACCCTGCCTGGCCGCGGTCGCGCGCCGGGAGGCATCCATCCGGTGATCCGGACCTGGGAACGTGTGGAAGCCATCTTCCGTTCCATTGGCTTCGATGTGGCCGACGGCCCCGAAGTGGAAAACGACTGGACCAATTTCACCGCGTTGAACAACCCGCTGGACCATCCGGCGCGTTCCATGCAGGACACGTTCTACGTCGACATGAACGACGCCGACGGCCTGCCGCTGCTGCTGCGCACGCACACCAGCCCCATGCAGGTACGTTATGCCCGCATGCACAAGCCGCCCATCAAGGTGATTGCGCCCGGGCGCACCTATCGCGTCGACAGCGACGCCACGCACTCGCCCATGTTCCACCAGGTGGAAGGGCTCTGGATCGCCGAAGACATCTCGTTTGCCGACCTGAAGGGTGTGTACACCGATTTCCTGCGTTGCTTCTTTGAAAGCGACGATCTTGTCGTGCGCTTCCGCCCGTCGTTCTTCCCGTTCACGGAGCCGTCCGCCGAAATCGACATGATGTTCACCTCGGGTCCCAACCGTGGCCGCTGGCTGGAAATTTCCGGCTCGGGTCAGGTGCACCCTGAAGTGGTGCGCAACTTCGGCCTTGATCCCGAGCGCTACATCGGCTTTGCCTTTGGTTCCGGCCTTGAGCGCCTGACGATGTTGCGCTATGGCGTCAACGACCTGCGCCAGTTCTACGAAGGCGATTTGCGCTTCTTGCGCCAGTTCAACGAATAACAGACGGCTGATCATGCAATTTCCCGAATCCTGGCTGCGTACGCTGGTCAACCCTCCCATCGCAACCGACGAACTCGCGCATCGCCTCACCATGGCTGGCCTGGAAGTCGAAGAGACGGCGCCCGCCGCACCGGCCTTCACCGGCGTGGTCGTGGGCCACATCGTCGATATCGCTCCGCACCCCGACGCCGACAAGCTGCGCGTCTGCCAAGTGGACGATGGCTCTGGCGAACGCCTTCAAATTGTGTGCGGCGCGCCGAACGCGGCGGCCGGCCTGAAGGTGCCGCTGGCCCGCGTGGGCGCGGAACTGCCCGGCGGCATGAAGATCGGCGTGGCGAAAATGCGCGGCGTCCAATCGTCGGGCATGTTGTGCTCGGCCCGCGAACTGGGCTTGTCGCAAGACCACGCAGGCTTGTTGGAACTGCCGGCCGACATGGTGCCCGGTCAGTCTATCCGCGAAGCGCTGGACCTGGACGACACGCTCTTCACGCTCAAGCTCACGCCTAACCGCGCCGACTGCCTGTCGATACTTGGCGTTGCGCGTGAAGTGGCCGCGCTGACGGGTGCACCGTTGTCGGTGCCCACGGCCGTTGCCGTGCCCGTTCAGCTTGAAGAACGTCTGCCCGTCAAGATCGATGCCCCGGACCTTTGCGGCCGGTTTGCCGGCCGCGTCATTCGTGGCGTGAATGCCCGCGCCGCAACGCCAGACTGGATGAAGACGCGCCTTGAGCGCGCCGGCCAACGATCGCTGTCGGCACTGGTCGATATCTCGAACTACGTCATGCTTGAGTTGGGCCGTCCGTCGCATGTGTTCGATCTGGACAAGATCGGCGGCGATATCTCCGTGCGCTGGGCGCGCGAAGGCGAGACGCTGGAACTGTTGAACGGCCAGACCGTCACGCTGGACCCGAAGGTCGGCGTGGTGGTGGCCGGCGATCAGGTGGAAAGCCTGGCCGGCATCATGGGTGGTGAAGCCACGTCCGTGACGCTGGACACGCAGAACGTCTATCTGGAAGCCGCGTTCTGGTGGCCGCAGGCGATTGCAGGGCGCGCGCGCCGCTACAAGTTCAGCTCGGAAGCCAGCCATCGCTTCGAGCGCGGCGTGGACTACGCCAGCATTCCCGAACACATCGAATTCATTACGCGCCTGATCGTCGACATCTGCGGCGGCCAGGTTGGCCCGGTGGACGACCAGATCGTCAACCTGCCCGCGCGCGCGCCTGTGCGCATGCGCCTGGCGCGCTGCCATCGTGTGCTTGGCGTGCCCGTCACGCAAGAGCAGGTCGCCAAGATTTTCGCCAGCCTGGGTCTGGAATTCACGGTTGAAGGCGATGACTTCATCGTCAGCCCGCCGTCGTACCGCTTCGACCTTGAAATCGAAGAAGACCTGATCGAAGAAGTGGCTCGCATCTATGGCTTCGAGAGCATTCCCGATGTGCCGCCGATGGCGCGCGCCAAGATGTTCTCGCAGCCCGAAGTGCATCGCGGCGCGCATGCGCTGCGTCGCCTGACGGCCGCGCAGGATTATCAGGAAGTCGTGAACTACAGCTTCGTTGAAGCCGATTGGGAACGTGACTACGCCGGCAACGACACGCCCGTGCGCTTGGTCAATCCGATCGCCAGCCACTTGTCGGTCATGCGTTCCAGCCTGATTGGTGGCTTGGTCGCCAACATCCGCCACAACGCCAACCGCAAGCAGTCACGCGTGCGCGTGTTCGAACTGGGCCGCGTCTTCATGCGCGACGCCAGCGCACAAGATGGTCCGCTGGAAGTTGCGGGCGTGCGTCAGCCGATGCGCTTGTCGGGCGCGGCCTGGGGGCCGGCCGTTGAAGAGCAGTGGGGCGTTGCCACGCGCCAGGTCGATTTCTTTGACGTGAAGATGGACGTCGAAGCATTGTTCGGCGCCCGCGGTCGTCGTCTGCGTTTCGAAGCCGCCGCGCATCCCGCGCTGCATCCGGGCCGCAGTGCCCGCATCGAACTGGATGGCAAGCAAGTGGGCTGGGTCGGCGAACTGCACCCGCGTTGGGCGCAGCAGGCAGACTTGGCGCACGCGCCCGTCGTGTTCGAACTTGATGTGCAGGCCTTGTCCGAAGGCGAATTGCCCCAGGTGCGCGAGCTCTCGCGCCAGCCCGTGGTCGTGCGCGACCTGGCGCTGTGGGTGGACGTTTCGGTATCCACGCAGTCGATGTTGGACACCGTGTTCGCAGCAGTCAAGGCGGATACGCAGCTGGCAGTTGTGCAGGATGCGCGGGTGTTTGATGTGTGGCGCGAGAAGGCCCATGGCAGCGAGCCCGTGACGGAGAAAAGCCTTGCTTTCCGTTTCTGGCTACAGGACACTGAAGTCACCCTGGACGAAGCCCGTGTGGCCGATTGCCTGTCCCGCATCAAGGATGCATTGGTCAGCGCCCACGGCGCGCGCCAGCGTACATGAACCATGGGGAACAGTATGCTTGCTGCCGAGCCACGCACCCTGACCAAGGCTGAGCTTGCCGAACTGCTCTTCGAGCGGGTCGGCTTGAACAAGCGCGAGGCCAAGGACATCGTCGATACCTTTTTCGAAGAAATCCGTGACGCCTTGGCTCGCGGTGATTCCGTCAAGCTTTCGGGTTTCGGCAATTTCCAGGTGCGCGACAAACCGCCGCGCCCTGGCCGTAATCCCAAAACCGGCGAGACCATTCCCATCGCCGCACGCCGCGTGGTCACGTTCCACGCAAGCCAGAAACTCAAGAGCGTGGTAGAGCAGGCGACCCCTGCTGCACCCGACGCCGTGGAGTGATACGCTTTGTCGGTAATTGTTATCGGCACCCAGCTTACTCGCGGCATAAAATTCGCTTATGACACGTACTGAATCCACCGTTACCCTGCCGCCCATTCCCGCCAAGCGTTACTTCACCATTGGTGAAGTCAGCGAGCTGTGTGGCGTCAAGCCTCACGTCTTGCGGTACTGGGAACAGGAATTCACCCAGCTCAAGCCGGTCAAGCGGCGCGGCAACCGCCGCTACTATCAGCATCACGAAGTGCTGCTAATTCGCCGCATCCGTTCGTTGTTGTACGAACAAGGCTTCACGATCAGCGGCGCACGCAATCGCCTGGGCGATGCGCGCGACATGCCGCACGATCAAGACGCCGCCGTTCGTTTGTCGGGCGCCGAAATGCAGGGCCTGCGCAACGAGCTCTCCAGCGTCTCGACGATGTTGGCGGACGCGTTGGGTCTGCCTGCCAACGTAGCCGCCAGCGCAAGCAGCGGCACCGTCAGCACGGTGGCATAAGCCTGCTGGTGTCGTCCACGCCAACACGCAATTGATGAAAAGCGTTATCTGCAACGCGCGTCGCTGATCCGCTTCGCGCGTGGCAACAAGCAATGCATTGCGCTTCGTGCGCCGTCTGATAAGTAGCTAGTGCAGACGACGAGCATGAAGCGCAAATTTTTTGAGTATTCAGCACTTTTTTTGCACCAATGCGTGCAAACTTATTTTTGTTCTGCTATACTCTTTTTCTTTCGGGGCGTAGCGCAGCCTGGTAGCGCACTTGCATGGGGTGCAAGGGGTCGCGAGTTCGAATCCCGCCGTCCCGACCAGCAATACCCTAGGGGGTTAGTGATAGTAATCACTAACCCCCTTTCTCATTGTGGGAGCTTTTTGGGGGCTTTGCTCTATTGTTGTCGGCGCAATACCGTCAACGTAGGCGTGTGATTATTGGTGCGTGTAATGCGATTGGCCAATTCGATCAGCTTGCCCAGCTCCGCGGCAGAGTAGTGCGACGTGACGCTGCCATTTGTATGGCCCAACAGCACCTGACGATCCTCATGCGAAACGTCGCAGCCCTAAGCCGACGCCCAAACGTGTGTTTTAGATCGTGCACGCGAAGCCGTGCGAAGTCCGGATGCGCCGGCTTGCCGTATTTCTTCTCCCAAGCCGACGCAGCACGCTTGCGCGCGCTACGCCACGCGGTCGCGTTCATTCGCGACATCGGACCTCCTTCGAATGGGAACACCCATTCCTTATCTAAACCGCGTTGAAGCCGGATGACCTCACTGGCGACGTCGTTGAGCACCACGAGCCGCTCTTCGCGATTCTTCACCCCTGAGTCGTCAAACCGGCCACCAAAGTCTGCTGGCAACAGGAAGACCGAAGTGCGGAGCTCAGGAACGTGAATCTCCCATTCCCAGCGCAGTTTGCATACCTCTTGCTCGCGGCAGCCTGTATTCGTCGTGTACAGCGCCATCCGCTTGAGATACAGCGGCAGCTCGCTCATCAGGAGGTCTTCCGAGAACTTGTACCCGTGCTGCCTCGAATTCTGCCGACCCCCTTGATTTACTTGTCGATGTGCCAGATCCCGTTTTCTTGGTATAGGCCTGTGATTTTCTGCGCCATGTCCCGGTGATTCCTTCCTGAAATTCTGAATTCGACTGGCCTCGCGGCAACAAGGGCTGGATGTCTTTTTCGACCGCGTGTACCTGCTTGTAGTGTTCGGCGAATTGGTCCAACTCGATGCGGTTAAAGCCGATACCTTGATTGCCTATCGAGAACTCGAGCAGGTGCGGCCTCGCATCGCGCGTGAAGACGGTGCGGGACATCCCTAGAGATGCCGGTGCCTTTCCCGCCCGGATGAAGTGGGGCTTCAACGTGCCGAAGTCAACGCTGCACGATGTGTTGCAGGCTTACCGTGATTTGGCCGGGCCAGAGAGGGAAGGAGCCTTGACGAGCTTGGACTTTGCTACGCGCCGGTGTGGACTCGTGGCGGTCATGGACGTACCGCAATGAGCTAGGCATCTACAGCGGTTGCCCTCAAAACAAAATGGGCCGCCTGTTTCCACGCGGCCCACTTGCCTTCTAAGACGTAAGGCTGCGACTTAGAAGCTGAATTTGACGCCGACTTGTCCGCTGACGTCGCTGAAGCTGTTGCTGCCTTGTTGGTAGCCCACGCTGCTGTAACCGCTCCATCCGCGACCGATTTCGAACTGCGCGCCGACCTTGGTTTCAAGGATGTTCTTCGGCAGGTCATGGCCCAAGCGTTCGCCGTCCATCGCAATCGACGATTTGTTGCCACCCGACCACCAATTCACTTCCGCAAACGGTTGGATCCGGTTTGTGCTGTTATCCAACGAACGGGCATACACGCGGGCACCCAGGCGCGTAGTCGTGCCACCCGCCTTGCCGCTTTGCACGAGCGTCCCGTTGTCTTCGCGCACGTCGTCGCTGCGGTAGTTGGTGTGGATGACCTGCGCTTGCGGCTCCAGATAGACACCGTAACTTTCGCCTTGATGCAACTTGAACGAGTAGCCCGCTTCCAACGAACCCGACCAAGTGCGCGACTTGTACTTCTCGCTATCCAAGTGGTCGCCCTTGACCGTGTTGTCGAAGTCACCATATTGCAGCCAGGTGTCCACATAGGCGCCTTCGGGTCCCGTGGGGTTCTCGAACCACGTGCCGTAGATGCCGATGTTCTTGCCATTCACCGTGCCACGCGCTTTGTGGTCGGTGATGTTGGATTTAGCATCGGTGGTGGCGTGGCCGTAGCCGCCCATCACGCCGGCATGCAGGCGGCCCGTGCCGACGTCGAATTGCTTTTCCACGCCTAGTTGCATGACGGTCGTGTTGGTATCAACATCGATCTGGCCGCCGATCTTGCCGGAATCCAATTTGCCAGTCCGCACGCGCATCCAGGTTGCGTAGCCTTCGCTGCTGTCTTTGCGAGCGGTCAAGCCAGGTTCGCCGACACGGTCATGCATGGTGTGCTCGAACATGCGGAGCGCGGCATTCTGGTTGCCCAGGTAGGCGCCCGGTTCCGAGCGTAGCGTCGGTTTACCGGGCTTGTTCGGGTTCTCGGGCACACCAGGAACTTCTTGCGTAGCCGGATTTTCCGGCGTTCCTGGGGTCTCAGGCGTACCCGGGTTTTCCGGCGTCGCCGGACCCTCGGGCGGGGTCGGGTTCTCGGGCGGAACCGGGGGAGCTTCAGAGCGCAAGTACCAGTTGCCATCGTCCGGCGTCGCTTTGCCGCCTTGGTACAACTGATAGTCGTAGAGGCCTGCAACGGCACGGCCTTGGAGCGCGAAGGTGCCGTTGGATGCGCCCGCCACGTTGATCAGCTCGATACCGTTGTCGGTGATCGCACCGGCACCGCCGGCGTTCTTCACCTGCACAAAGGTCTCTCCGCTGGTGCTGCCACCGACCACGAGCTTGTCAGTGACCGAATTGTCGCCGCCAAGCACGGTGTTCATCAACAAGGTACCGCCGTTGCCGACGTAGTCACCAGCCACGGTTAAAGTCGTACCGGCCACCGGCCCACTGCGCCCGGCAGGGTTGGAATTGCTTGTGAAGGCAATCGCACCCGCGTTGTCCAGGCTGGCAATGTTCTGGTCGAAACCACCTAGATCCAGTGTGGCCGCAGAAGCCACCTTGAAGTTGGAATTGCCACTGAGCGCACCAGCCACCCCTGCCTGCAACGTGCCGGCCTCTACCGACGTCGTGCCGGTGTAATCGTTCTCGCCAAGCAGGCGCGCGGTTCCCTTGTTGAATTTGTTGACGGTGAGGTCGCCGGTCATCGTGGCGGCCAGCTCGACGGAATCGGTATGGTCAAAATTGACAGTAGCCGCGCCGTCCCCACCGATGATGTAGGTGGCGTCCACGTTGCCCGCCAGACCGCCGTTGCCGACGTTGAGCGTGCCAATGGAATCTGGGCTGGCGGCAAGAAAGACGCTGCTGGCCTTGATGCTGCCTTGTTCAGCCACCGTTAGAGTGGCTTTGCCGTATTCGCCGATGCTCACAAGGCCGGCGCTGTCCCACGCCGAGCCCTGCCCACTGACCAACGCGGTGCCCTCGGAACCCGCTTCGCTGCCGATGCGGCTGAAGTCGCTACTGACCATTCCACCGTCGGTAATGTTCAATGTGCCGGCGCCCTCGTGCCCGACGTTGATCGAACTGCCGACCTGCCACGTGGAACCATCGCCGACGACGTTGACGTTGCCGTTGGCACCCGCCATGTCTCCAACGTTCGCGTAGTCATGCGTGATAACTTGCCCACCGTCGACGATGGTCATCGTACCGGAACCGGCCTGGCCAACAAGCACGCTGCTGTTAGTCCAAGAGGACCCGGCGCTGGCTACGGTTACGTTCCCGACGGCGTTGCCATTCGTACCGACGCTAGACGCGCCGCTTACGACCGCAGCCTGATCGGTAATATTGAGTGAGCCATTGGCTGCTTTGCCGACATCGAGCGTTCCGATAGATGTCCAGTTCGAACCTGGGCCACTCACCATAACCGTGCCGGTAGAACCACTGACGTTGCCTATAGAGCCTGTGCCGCTGGTGACGCTGCCGCCTTCGGAGATCTGCAAGCTGCCGTTGCCTCCGTTTCCGACTTTTAGCGCAGTGCCAACTTGCCACTGAGAGCCTTCGCCGCGTACGGTGACGGCGCTAGTGGAAGCGGACTGATCAGCTACCGTCGCATAATCCTGTGTCGTCACTTTACCGCCGGCTGCGATATCCATCGAAGCATTACCGTAGAAGCCCACCAGTAGGTTCTGATTTGTCCAGGTTGAGCCGGCGTCTTGAATGAGGACCGCGCCATTTGAACTAGGATTGTTTCCAATATGGCTGTTCCCGCTAACGACAGAGCCTTGATCCGCGATGGTAATTTTTCCGGTCCCATTTATGCCGACCCACAATCCATTTTGGATCTGCCAGCTTGAGTGGGCGCCGGTTACCAAGACCGAGCCTTCCGCTGTACGGTTATTGCCCACGCCGCGGCCCATACCCACACCGGCCGTGGCATTGCTAGTTACGGAGCCGCCATTCTCTATTATCAAGGTTCCAGAACCATTGGCGCCCACGTCAAAATTGACGCCGCTAGTGACCCAATTGGATCCAGCGCCTGTGACCTTTACTGCACCTATCGACCCTTCGTTATTGCCTATATAGGTTGTTCCGCTAGTCACCGTGGCGCCGTCGCTGATCGCGAGCGAACCCGCGCTAGTCGCGTTGCTGCCAATTTGTAACTCGCCAGTTGTTGCCCAGGTCGAGCCTGCGCCGGCAACCGTTACGGCCCCAACGGAGCCCGCGCCAAGGCCAACTTTTGCAGTCGAGGTGCTCACCATGGCGCCATCTTGAATGTTTAGCGTGCCGTTACCGTCTGGTTGGCCTACCCATAAGTCGCTGCTGTTCAAGGTAGACCCGGGGCCGGTGACATTTACTATGCCCGTCGAACCCCTACCCGAACCGATCGACATGAAGCCAGCGTTGACTGTTCCTTGGTCGGTGATGGACAGGCTACCTGTGCCGCTGGTGCCTATACCCACCACAAGGTCGCCGGTATTCCATGTCGAGCCGTCCCCGTCCACGACGACGGAAGCTGAACTGTTCGCGCCAAAGCCAATGTAACCATACCTCGGCGTATTGACTATGCCGCCTTCAGTGATCGTCAAGCTGGCAGAACTCTCAGCCTGATAGCCTAATCGAATGGTCTGCGGATCCCAGGGGCTGGGCTGAGTGCCTCCGCGCGCGCCGGAGACGGTGATGTCACTGTTGATGTCAGCGGCTACTGCCGTAGACTGCAGGCCAACGGAGACGGCGATAGCCAGCACCCCGGAGCCAACCACAGCGGAGGTTTTGCCGCCGCCGCGGCCTGTGGCGAGCTCGGACGCGACCACCCAGGCGCCTGTCGTCGCATTGCGGACGACGCGATAAATTTTGTTCATTGAAGTACCCGTTACATAGGAAAATAACGACTCCGATGCTAGGGGTTAACCCGGGGTTTCACTATGGGACGGGTACTAAAGGACATGAGTCCCTAATAAAGAAATGTCAGGTCAGATCGCCGATACCAGAATTGGCGCGGGGAGATAGGGTGATGCGACGTTCGCCTTGGCGCTCAAGTTCGAGTAGACGCTGGCGGCCAAGTGGTGCCGGAGGGGTGCGTTTCCACCGGCGCCAACACTCAGGGCGACAACCGCATTAACCGCCAGTGGTACTGGCCGCTCCAGAAAATGTGGCGTGGAAGCTGGGTAACAGTATCGGTCGTACCCTAGGAGTTATTGATGAGAGTGTTTAGGAAGTATGTGCCGGAGGATGCAATTCCAGCGTGCAGTACCTTCAGGACGATGATGGCGTAATGAACTAAGTTCCTTCGTCATGCATGGGGTGCAAGGGGTCGCGAACGACGCTTAGCGAATGATCTGCCGTGCGCACGAACGTCACGTCGGCGCTGGGGCGTGCAACCGACATCACTGCCATCACCGCCATCGCGGCAGTCCATATCAGTCCAATGACGGGTATGGACGCGATTGCGCTGTGATGCAAGCTTGTAAAAGGGTTCGACGGCCTATTCACGACACGGCTTTTCAGCCCGGCTTGCGCCACCAATTCGCCTGCGCGTAGCAGGGTGGCTTCCATGTCGTGGACGTTTTCCATATAGAAGTTCTGCTTGTCGAAAAGCGCGCTCGAAAGCAGCTGTGCAAACTGCGCTTCGCTGATTTCGTTCATGTAGTAGGTGCGGGCGAAAGGCATAGGGTCTTCCCGGTTTTGATATCGGCAGCTTGTGGCAGCTTAGCCGAACGACACCTTGGCCGAACAGCATGCCGGCGGGACAAAATGCGTCCAGTAGCGCCCACATATTCTGTTCATCAACGTGCTGGTATAACTAGCGTCTAGACTCCGTTCGTAAAGGGTTCCCGTGGCTCGAAAACTCGCTGGTAGGCGTCTTATCGCGTTGACCTTCAACGCCATTGGCAAAAGCGGCCGCCACATGGTGGCGTCGGCGCCATGGTCCTTGTGCGTGTTTTTTCTATTGCTTCCTTTTGCCTTGCTGGCGTTCAAATCTGTCGGTGCGATCCAGTTTTTGTTTCTGCTGCTGGCGTTGATCAATTTGCTGGCATTGGCACGTATGACCTTCGCATGGACGGATGTCGTCGCCAGTAGGGACGCCGTGGTCGAACAGCCGAAGCGGGCGGCCAATGCCGAGGCAAAGCACTTGGCGCTGTTGGTTCTTTTCGTGGTCGTGGCAGGCGCGGTGTTGCGAGCTTCCGCCGACATTCCGCTGTGGCTCTACTTCGCGCTGAACAGCGGTGGCGACGCAAAGTACTTTGTCGCGTTGTTCTGCGTGCTTGGGCTGATCTGGGTGCCAACGATATCCGCCGGCGCGGTGTATGTGCCAAGCCTGCCGCGCGCCGCATCGTCAGGCGAATACGGATTCAAAGTGGTGCGCCAAACCATGGTGTTCCGGCGCTGGCCGTTGGCCATGGTGTTGTTTAGCCTTCTCGTATCGGCAGGCGTCACGAAGACCCTGGTCGCCGACATAGCGCGCCGCGCAACCTTGTCGGGCATCGCTTACGGCCTGGCTGGCATGCTGATCTGCACGGCCATGCTCGTCATAGCGACGATGATGGCCGCAATCGCGTGCCGTGAATCCTCGCGCGGCAGCGCGGAAACGGTCAGCGACGCTGCCATGGTGGCTTGAAAGATGCGAAGCGAACATCACATAACGAGTGGCCGGGCGTCGCTCTTTGCCGAGACGGTGGGTCGTGGCGACCCGGTGGTATTTCTGCACGCCGCCGTTTGCGACAGGCGGATGTGGGAGGCGCAGACGGATCAAGTCGCGGAATCGAACACTGCCATTGCCTATGATCGTCGCGGCCACGGACGGACGCATGCCGAAGCCGAAAGTTATTCAGCGGTTGCGGATCTGATGGCAGTGCTTGATACGCTGGCCGAAGGTAAGCCGGCAATCCTGGTGGGTTGTTCGCAAGGCGCCCGCGTCGCACTGGACGCAGCACTATTGCACCCATCACGCATGCGCGGCTTGGTGTTGGTTTCGCCGACGGTTGCCGGCGCCGCCGACCCGGTGCATTCGCCAGCGGTGCACGAACTGATGGAAGAACTGAAGCGGGGCGGCGCGTCGGGGGACCAGGAACGCATCAATGCCTTGAAGGCGCGCTTGTTTCTGGATGGGCCGTTCGAAAACGAAGGGCGGGTGCAGGGCGCTGCGCGCAAGCTGTTTCTTGAAATGAACGGCGCCATATTGAGCGCGCCGTATCGCGGCTCAAGCATCGATAACGTGGCTGCGTACCAGCGCCTGCGCGAAATTCGCGTCCCGGCGCTGGTATTGTGGGGTGCTTGCGACTTTCCACATATCCGGGCGCGTAGCAGACAAGTCGCCGCATCGCTGCCTTATGGCACAGGCACGGAATTGGCTGGCACGGCGCACTTGCCCAGCCTGGATCGGCCTGCGGAGCTGAACGCGCGCCTGCTTGCATTTCTCGCGGGCGAAGCCTGACCGACTGCCCGCTTGGCGGTATGCCGCGCATGCAGCCGCTATAAAACTGGCAATGCACCGGCGCGCACGTTATCCGCTTAACGCTTCTTGGCCGCGGCACGCGGCATGGGCGGTAGTGGGGTGCCGACGTGTGAGGCTAGCCAGTGTTCGATCTTGTCGTCGCGGCGGGCGGCCCAGTCTTTGCCGATTTCCAGGACTAGCATGTTGCGGGTGTCGCCAAGGTCCGGGGCGTCCTTTGGCAACATGACGCGCCAGATTTCGGAAGCGACCATGTCCGTGGTCAACAGCACGCCGATGCCTTTGGCGTCAATCCATAGCGGTGCTGCGCGATCGTCGACAAACTTCTTCAGGTTTTCCAGCTGCTTTTGCGCAAGTGACGCGTTGTCTTTTGATGCCGCGATCAGGACCAGATATTGCCGGTGGCCGATTGCGGGTTCTTCGGCGTCGCCAAAGGGGTTTTCCATGATGCATTCCTTGCAGTTAGTAAACGCGTTCGGGCTGGCGATTGCGGCCCGGCGCGGTGGCGCGCGAACGCAATGGGCGCTTGGCATGAGTGCCGCTGCGCGCGATTGTGATCCAGCACCACAGGGTACTCGACTCCGCTCCTGCTGTTATGGCGAAAATCCCTGCCTTCTGTGCCTGTCGCAACGCGGTTGACCGCGCGCATACTCCTCGCCTTATAACCGCCAAAGAGAAGACCGCATGCGCTACCGCTATGTCACCGCCGATGTGTTTACCGGCCAAACCTATTGTGGCAACCCGTTGGCGGTCGTGTTGGACGCGCAGGGGCTGGATGGCGCGCAGATGCAGCGCATTGCGCGAGAGTTCAATTATTCGGAAACCAGCTTCGTGCTGCCGCCCGACGATCCCAACCATACGGCCGCGGTTCGGATATTCACGCCTGACCGCGAGGTCCCGTTCGCCGGGCACCCGAACGTGGGCACCGCCGTGGTGCTGGCGCGCGAGATGGCCACGGCGGGGCGCCCGGTGCCGGATGCGTTCGTCTTTGAAGAGGAAGCGGGTTTGGTGCGCATCGCGTTGCGCTCGGGCGCCAAGGGCGTGGAGAGCGTCGAGCTTCTGGCGCCCCAGCCGCTGTCACGCGCCAGCGTCGTGTCCGCGGAAGATCTGGCGCGCGCGTTGAAATTGAATCCCGCGGATGTGGACACGTCCGAACATGCGCCGCAGGTCGTGTCGGTGGGCCTGATCTTTCTGGTGGCGCAGTTGGTCAGCCGCGATGCCTTGCGCCGCGCATCGCCGGATTCGCACGGCTACGCCGCGTTGCTGCCGCTGGATGGCGCAAAGTCCATTTACGTCTACACCACCGATACCGCAAGCGACACGATCGATGCGCCCACCGATATCCAGGCGCGCATGTTCACCGGCCGCATGACGGAAGACCCCGCTACCGGTAGCGCGACGGCCGCCGTCACGGCGCTGCGCGCGGCGTTGCGGGACCAGGGCAAGCTGTCGTTGCGCGTAGGGCAGGGCGTGGATATGGGGCGCCCAAGCCTGCTGCTGGCGCATGCCGAGCCGCGCGCCGACGGTGTGTGGGCCGGAGTCGAAGGCCATGCCGTGGTGGTCATGGAAGGGACGTTGCCGGCGCCCGACGCGCAGTAAGCCGGTATTGATCCAGGCGGGGGCGCTCGTGTAAGCTTGCCTGCATGAACGCCCATGATTTATCTGCCGCATGCCTGGCAGACAACCGACGAGCCGCTCGACGTTTACGTTGAGTGGCTAGTCACGTACAGGCGCCGACCGTTCGGCGCTTTCCCTGAAGGCCACGATACCCCTCGTGGCCTTTTTGTTTTTGCGGTATCCCTTTGCCGCTGTATTGCCTCCGAGGCGTATCGCAGGGCCTTCGTTTCCCACAATGAAGGAACGAAGCATGACTTGTGATCCCCTGGCCATCCGGCCTTACCAACGCGCTGACGAAACGGCGCTGATCCAGCTATGGCGCGACTGCGGCCTGACGCGTCCCTGGAACGATCCCGCCAAGGATATTGCGCGCAAGCTGACCGTGCAGCCGGAGCTGTTTCTGGTGGGCGAGATCCGAGGCGTGATCGTCGCCACGCTGATGGGTGGCTATGACGGGCACCGCGCCTGGATCAATTATCTGGCGGTGGCGCCCGCGCACCAGCGGCGGGGCTATGCCACCGTGCTGATGCGCGCTGTCGAAGCCAAGCTGCTGGAGATGGGGTGCCCGAAGATCAATCTACTGATCCGAACCGGCAATGCCGCCGTGCAGGGCTTCTACGAAAGCCTGGGCTTTGATCTGGATGAAGTGGTCAGCATGGGCAAGCGCCTGATTCCCGATATGTAGGCGCGCGCCGATACCCTGCACGTCTTCACGATGCGGCTTAGATCGCCTCGGTAAGGTAGACCGCTTCCCGGCCGACGATCGGCATGCGCGTAGGCATGAAGATCGTGCAGCGGTCGCAAGGCGACCGGATTTCCTCGTCGCCGTTCATCGCGATCAGTTCGCCCTTGTCGAAGGTTTCAAAGCCGATGACGTGGCGAGTGAAATGGAAGTCCTCGGACTTGACCATGTGCACTTCCAGCAAACGGAAACGTTGCGGAACGGGCGGGGGCGGGGCATTCAAGGGCGCATCGATGAGGCCGGTGTGGGCCAAAAAACGCATCGTCACATCAGTGGCCAATTCGGCGGCCGAGCGTGCGAAGTGCTGGCCGCATTCGACGACCAGCGCCCCTTGGCTGTCGGACAGGGGGTCCCCGTGATGGCCGTAGCCCATAACGCCCGTGCCGGGAAATTTATGCTGCGGCATCACCAGGTGCACGGCGGGCGCGCCAACGGCGGCTGCCAGCGCGGTATTGCGATCCATCTCGTTGTAGACCCAGAACGGCTGCACGGGGGCGCGGGTCGAATGGATATCAAGCACAAAATCGGCGGCGTCCAGCACCGGTCGAAGCTCCCGGGCGCGGCGCAGTTCCGGGCTGTCTTCCGTCCCATCCAACATGGCTGCCGACCAGATGCGGTTCAGGTTATGCACCAACTGCCGGTTCTCGTACGGGTTCTCGATGTCGAAGGCTTCATACGCTTCGACATGGGCAAAGCTGACGGTCAACGTGCCGATCTTGGGACGCACGCCGGTGTCCAGCAAATGCGTGGCGGCGACCATGCCACAGATTTCGTTGCCATGCGTGATGGCGTTGATCAGCACGTGCGGACCGGGGACACCGGATTCAAAGCGATGCACGTACGGGATGCCGGTGTTGCCTTCGCGGTACGCAGACAAGTCGCGGGGCAGGACTTCAAGCGGGGCGGTGTCAGGTTCAAAAGGTAAGGTTTGCATGGAACGAAAGGCCTGTTGGTGAACGTTGCAATATACCCCCCGACCGCGCGGCGTAAACCGCCGGCCGTGTTTGCATGATTTAAAAAAATGGCAATTCCGCTTGGAAATACCGAATTCTAGTGTGATCGAAGCGTATGCAAGATGCTGGAATACTAGGTGCACTAGTGCTTCATGACCCGCTAAAAGCACTGCTTTTCAGTACCATGTTTTTTTGGCATATTGCGCGCGGAGTGTTTGATTTCAGGAGCGCGGAATGAGGGCGGTACCGCAACGCCATATCGATGGTTTTCAAGTGGGTTGTGAGATCGTGAGTCTGGATGCCGGCGTGATGGCTATCGAGATCATCGTGAGCCGCCCGGACGACGGTGGGGCGCAGCAACAACGCTGGTCTTTGCCCCGTTTTGTGACGTTCGCCGACGCCGACGTGGCGCGTCGTCACGCGGAATTGGTGTTGTCCGGCATCGTGTCGGTGGATGCGTCCACCGGCGAGCCGAGGTACGGCATTCTGTAGCTGCGCGGCAACGTCAGGCGTGACGGACTCTCCGGGTAGCCTCTACTAAATGTTGCAGAGGCAGTGCAAGGGATTCGGCCCGCGCAGGCCCATGGTTGTTGGACCGAGGCCATTGCGCCCGCGTTGAAGACAGGTAGGTTTTGTTTCGTTTATCACAATCGTGTGCCTTGCTTCAGCGGTTATGACCGGTACAGTGGTACCGGCTGACAACAATAAAGGAGAGTTCCATGCTTGACACTTTTCCTGTTCTGCGTCGTGTAGGTATTGCCGCGACGATCGGAGTGGCCGGTGTGCTGTTTGCCGGTTGCACCACGACCACGCCCAAGTCTTCGGCTACCTCAACCGAAAAGCGCGATTCGATGAATAGCGCGGCCAACGCCACACTGACCAAGCTGTACGAGGCTTCGCCGCAATCGAAGGAATTGGTGGCGCGCGCCAAGGGTGTGCTGGTGTTCCCCGACGTACTCAGCGGCAGCTTCATCGTGGGCGCCGAGCATGGCAAGGGCGTGTTGCGGGTGGGCGGCTCCAATGCCGGTTACTACAGCACCACGGCGGGCTCGATCGGCTTCCAGGCCGGCGCGCAGTCCAAGGCCATGGTGTTGTTGTTCATGACGGATGACGCCTTGAACAAGTTCCGCAACAGCAGTGGCTGGACCGTCGGCGCGGACGCCACGGTTGCCGTGGTGAACATCGGCGCCAATGGCCGCATCGATACCAATACGGCGCAGCAGCCGATTGTGGGCTTCGTGATGAACAACGGTGGCTTGATGGCGGGCGTTTCGCTGGCCGGCACCAAGATCTCGAAGCTTGATTGGTAAGCCTGGCGGCCGACAATCCTTCCCCAAGAAAAACGCCGCGGATTTAACTCCGCGGCGTTTTTTTTGGCGGGGCTATGGGTCAGCCGAGCAAGGTGTCGCCGTTATTGCGCACGGCGCTTTCGCGCTGGATTTCGGCTTCTTCAATGGCGGGGTCCAGACCGCGCCACCGCAGTATGCGTCCGCGTTCGGCTTCGGGTTCCCAACCCAGCATGCCGTATCGGGTGATTTCAGTTTCGCCTGTGTCGAATTCCACTTCGAAGTAACCCTGACGATCGGGTAGCGCACTGCCGGGGGACCATTCTGTTTCGGGCATGGTTGCTCCTTGCTAAACGATGGGAGGGAAGCCGGCGCGTATT
>NZ_JBLVOL010000064.1:54436-62405 GCF_053543755.1 Achromobacter semiaridum
CGCCCCCACGAATCATTGTGCGGGCGGGCGACTGATCCCGCAAGTTTCGGAACGCGTCGCCTGGTATCCGTCAGGCTAGCGGCACGGCGGTGGTGTACAGCACCTGCTTGAGCGCGAAGCTTGACCGGATGCTGGCCACGCCGGGGATGCGGGTGATGTGCTCGACGATCAGGCGTTCAAGCGCATCCACGTCGGGCACCAATGCGCGAATCAGGTAGTCGGCGTCGCCCGACATCAGATAACACTCCATGATTTCAGGCAGTACGGCGATTTCGCGCTCGAAGACATCCAGCGCGGCTTTGCGCTGCTTGTCCAGCGAGATCTGGATGAAGACGTTGACCTTCAGCCCCAGCTTGCGCGCATTGAGCAGGGTGACGCGGCGGTCTATCAGTCCATCGGTTTCCAGCCGCCGCACGCGCGCCAGGCAAGGCGAGGCGGACAGGTTCACGCGGGCGGCAAGCTCGACGTTCGTCAGTCGCGCATCGCGTTGAAGTTCGTTCAGGATTCGGATGTCGGTCGCATCCAGGTTGATTTCCGGCATAAGTCATCCAGTTGTTGTGGCTTGGCAATTCGTTCGTGCTGCGCAAGCAGTGTATCGAAGCTGAATGAAGTGAAATATGCTGGGGTTAACCCTATAGACTATTTCTTTCTTCGGCAAAGGGGCCGAAGTGCGGAATATTCAAGCGGTAGATCCTGTGGTGATAAGTCAGCAAAGCACGTTGCGCAAGTTTTTGCCGCTGGTGGGCGCGGTCATGGTGTGGGGGGGAAACTGGCCCGTCATGAAGATGGGGCTGGCGCACATGAGCCCGTTGTGGCTTGCCGCCAGCAGGTTCGGGTCGGCCGCCGTGGTCAGCGTGCTGGTATTGGCGGCACTGGGTCGACTGCGGTTGCCCACGCGCCAGGAATGGCCGCTGGTGGCTGGCGTGGCGCTGTTGCAGATGGGCGCGTTCACCGCCTTGGCGTTGTGGGCGTTGCAGTACGTGGCGCCGGGGCGGGCGTCCGTCGTTGCCTACGCGACGTCGATATGGGTCATTCCCTTGTCGGCGCTGATCTTGAAAGAACGCCTGAACGCCGGTCAATGGGTGGCGACGGCGCTCAGCTATGCCGGCATCGGCGTGATCGTGGCGCCGGCGTTCAGCCCTTGGCAGGCGCATACGGTGGTGGGCCTGGTCATGCTGCTGGGCGCCTCGTTCGCGTGGGGGTGCAACATCATCCAGCTGCGCGGCAACCGTCACGTGCGTCTGGGCGCCGACATGATTCCCTGGCAAACCGCGCTAGCCACGATTCCGTTGGCGGCGCTGGCCTGGATGCGCGATGGCGCGCCCGGCTTTTTGGCCGTGCCCGATGCGTGGCCGATCATCCTGTACACCGGTCCGCTTGCGACAGCGCTGACGTTCATCGTGGTGTTGGGCATGACGCAAAAACTGCCGCCCGTGGCCACCTCCATCGCGATGCTGTGCGTACCTGTGATCGGCCTTGTCGTGTCGTCCGTCGTCTTCCATGAACGCCTGTCCGCCGACCTGGTGCTGGGCCTGTCGTTGATCGGCATCAGCGTCGCCGCCTCGGCGGTTGCCGCGCGCGTGAAGCGCCCGCTTGCGCTGCGTCCTTCGTAGAACGCACTAGAATGTCGCGCCGGGAGGGGCCTGGCAAGACGCGTGGATGCGCCGCGGATATCGGGTAAATGGGGCAGAAATGGATACGCTATATGTGCTGGTCGTGTTGGGCGCGGTGGCTGCCGGCTTCGTCCAGGGCTTGTCCGGGTTCGGCTTTGGGATGGTGGCAATGTCGTTCTGGGCGTGGACCATCGACCCACGCCTGGCTGCCGCGATGACGGTCTTCGGCGCACTGACCGGCCAGCTGTTGGCGGCATTTACCGTGCGCCGCGGCTTTTCGTGGTCGAACCTGCTGCCATTCGTACTAGGCGGTTTGGTGGGCATCCCCATCGGGGTAAAGGTCTTGCCGCATCTTGACCCGCTGATATTCAAGACCTTCATCGGTGCTCTGTTGGCGGTCTGGTGCCCGATCATGCTGTTCGCAACGCGTTTGCCGCGCATTACGGCCGGCGGCAAGGTGGCGGATGGCGTCGTGGGGGCGATGGGCGGCATCATGGGCGGCATCGGCGGCTTCACCGGCGTCATTCCGACGTTGTGGTGCACCTTGCGCGGCTTCGAGCGCGATGTGCAGCGCTCGGTTATCCAGAACTTCAACTTGTCGATGCTGGCGGTCACGATGGCAAGCTACATCGTCACGGGCGTGGTGACGACAGACATGCTGCCGCTGTTTGCCATCATCGTGCCGGCCATGCTGGTGCCCACATTGCTGGGCGCGCGCGTGTATGTCGGCATCAGCGACGTGACCTTTCGGCGCGTGGTGCTGGGCCTCTTGACGTTGTCGGGCATTGCCTTGCTGGTGTCGTCCGTGCCCAAGCTTATTGCATAGCGGGACAGGCTTGACGAGCATGCTATCGTTAAAGTCATTGAAGAGAGAATCAGTATGGCATTGCATCGTTTTCAGAAGGGTGAACTGGGTCATTGGCTGCGCATCGTGGCCGACAGCAGCGAACCCGGCGCCGCGCAAGCAGAAGTGCCTGTCGAAATTTCCCAGGCACTTCAAACCTTGCGCTGCATTCAGCCCGGCGAAGATGGCCGCTGGCTGATCACCGAAAAGGGCAAGCTCGCCCTGCGCATGGAAGAGCCCACCGCCATCCACGTGCGCTGAACGCTGCGCCGCCGGCACGCTCGGCGGTATTTCTTGCAGCACATATCGATCCCCCTTTTGTGCGCGCCGGCTTGCTGCGGTTTGAAGCAAGTTGCGCCTAATTGCCGCATAGTTTGCGAATGATTTCGCGTTATGTCGCAGCGCAGGGGGTATTTACAGGGCAGTACGGGAATCTCCTGAGACGGAATGTGTGATTTGGCATCTTCCGGACGTATCGCGCTTGTTATCTCGCCAGTAAGATGAACTTGCGTGACGCTTTCAGGTCTATTCAATTACGCGGGATTTGGTCCCGCCACGTCACGCGTGGTTCACGCGTTTAGGTAACCGACTGGGAGGTAGCACATGCAGCATCGTGACCAGGAAGTACTGATCGACGTTTCCACAGCGGCCATGGATACCGGCGGATATGGCGTCTTGCTGACGGTAACGGCCGAGGGCGGCACCGAAGTGGATGCCGCGTTTTCCCACTTGGGCAACTGCGCTTCATTAGACGAAGCACGAGATCGCGCGGAAGTATTCGCGCAGAACTGGGTCGAGGAAAACATCTTCCGATAGGGCTTATCCGCCCTGGACGGAGCTGATCGGTGGTGCCGGTCTGTGTGTGCATGAGGCTGCGGAAAATACTCCAAAATTTGCGACGAAGTTTTCGGTTATCGTTGCTGCTCCAAAACCTGGGGCCCTTTTCGGGTATGGGTCGTTCCAAAATGATTGCCGCACAGACCACTCCTATTCTGACGGAGCATGTCCGCGCACTACGCGCACATTTCGACTCCGTCATCCTGCCGCTTTGGATGGGGCAGGGCTTCAACGGCGCATGGGGGCTGCCCTACGAATCGCTGGATGCCGCAACGGGCAAGCCGCTGCCGCCCAGCCGATATCGAGCCATGGCATGCGCGCGTCAACTCTATGTTTTTTCAGAAGCATCCGGCGCCGCCGCGGGCCAGCATGCAGACCGCTTGTTTGCGTCCCTGTGCCGCGTATTTCGCAACGATCAAGGCGGCTGGTTGTACAGCGTGGACGCTGATGCGCAGCCGTTGGATGACACTCAGGATTTATATACCCACGCGTTCGTGGTGCTGGCCTGCTCGGCGTACTTTCAGCGCAGCCGTAATGCGGATGCGCGCAAGCTTATGTTGGCCACGGCATCGGCAATCGAAGCGCGCTTCAAGACAAATGACGGGCTCTATCATGCGGCGCTTAGCGCCGACTGGCAGACGCCGCTACGCCCGCCCGCGCAAAATCCAATGATGCACCTCACGGAAGCGTATCTGGCGGCCGCCCAGGTGGCCGAACCCGCGCTGTTTGCCCAGCATCTGCGCACGCTTGCGCAAGGCGTCAGCCAGTTTTTTGTACACGGACCCACCCAGTGCATATCCGAAGCGCTGCAAGGCACGGCGGGCAACCGGCTTGAACCGGGGCACCAGTTTGAATGGCTGTCGCTGGTGCACGGTGCGGCGCAGGTGTTTGAAGGGCTTGAGCTGGTGGAAACCTTGCCGCGCGCGGTGCAGTGGGCGCGCACGCATGGGGTGGGCGTACAAGGCCCCGGCGTGCTGGCGTCGTTGGACGAGTCGGGTGCGGTGATGGATGACACGCGCCGGATCTGGGCGCAGACGGAATACCTGCGGACGTTGGCGGTGCTGGGCGACTGGCCGGCGCTGGAGTCCGGGCTGGCCAGTTTTCGCGCCCATTTCGTGCATGAGGGCGGGTGGTACGAATGCCTGAACGGGCAGGGGGACGTCGTCCGCGCCGACATGCCGTCGACATCGCCGTACCATTTGGCCACCTGCCTGGCGGCAATGCCTAACGTTGTTTAAACGCCCTTGTTAACAATTATTGTCGTTCAATTGTTATAAATCGATAGAAAAACATTGGTGAAATCCCTTACAATTTGCTAACACTGTTTGTGGGGAAGCATCAATGAGCGTTATGTGTTTGGCTTGCCAACGCATTAACCCGGGCCTTGCCGGCGTCGCGCCGCATTCGCACCTGGGACATCAAGGTTTCACCAATCCCACGCAGAAAGGGCGCGAAGAGAGTCGCGAAGATCACTTCCGGTGCCTGAGCTGCGGGGCGAAATGGTTGCGTGAAACCGATAAGTGGGGCGTGGACCTGGGATTCAAGCTGGCACCTTGATCGTTTTATCGCCGTACTTAAAGTCGGGCCTCTTTACAGAGGCCCGTTTTATTTGGTTTCAAGTATAGCGCCGCCGATGAAACCAGACATGTCGTGGGCGCTGGCCGTGTCATATGCCGCAGCGCGCCTTTCAAGACGCTGATCTGGCCGCGATGACGTCCGGGTCGGCATGCGCGGTGGCCAGCAGCCATTGCCGGAAGCATTCCAGCGCGTAATGATCGCGGCGCTGGGCCGGCGCGCAAAGGTGATAGCCCCGGCTCAGCCGAATGGGCATATCGGGAAAGGGCGCGGCCACCCGGCCGGACTGAAGCTCGTCGCGCACCAGGCAGCGCTGTAATACCGCAACCCCCATATCCGCCATGACCGCGCGGATCAAGATGGATACCTGATCAAACCCCTTGGACAGCGTGACGGCATGGCGGGGCACCCCCGCTGCATTGAACCACTGCGCCCAGTTGTCCTGCCCGTTGGTGTGATAGAGCAAGGCTTCGCCCAGCAACCCGTGCGGGGTGCTCCATAGCCCCTGGGCCTGGCGGGCGACAAGACGGTCGGGATGGCAAATAACCACCACTTCGCGACCGATCACGTAATCGGCTTGGCATCCGGGCCATTGATCAGGGGTGCCGGCCAGGATGCTGGCGTCTGGCGTGGTGCCCGAAAAGTCCTCATTGCGCCGATAGGCCGCGAAATTAAGCTGGATATCGGGATGGCGTCGATGGAAGTCTGGCAAATGCGGCACCAGCCAGGCGCTGGCCAACGTTGGCACGGTCGATAGCGTCAAGCGCAGCCGGCGGTCATCCGCCCGCAGTTCGGCACTGAGCTTTTCAATGGCCTGAAGCGGCGTGTGCGCGCCGTCGTACAGCTTCTGGCCCATCTCGGTCAGCGTCAGGCCGTGCGCGTTGCGATGCATCAGCGGCTGCCCGAAATGGGCCTCCAGGCGCGAAATGGCGCGGCTGATGGCGCCTTGGGTGACGCACAGCGTCTGGGCAGCCAGGGTGAAGCTTCCCAAGCGTGCCGCCGCGATAAAGGCGTGCAGCTCGGACATGGACGGCGAATGTAGCCGCATTTAGCATGATCTTTGGTAATGAAGGAGTGCAATATAGTCGTTTGAAAGGGGACCGTAAAGTTTGGACACTGGCGGCCTGTCTCTGTTTGACACCCCGTTCTGACCCTTACTTCAACGTATCCCTTTCGGAGTCGATCCATGTCTTGCCGCCTGCTTGGCCGGTCCGCGCGCGTTGCGCTTGCCGGCATGTTCGCCACGCTGTCCTTTGCCGGCATTGCCCAAGCCGCCGACTACCCCTCGCGTCCCATCAAGCTGGTGGTGCCGTTCGCCGCGGGCGGTTCGACCGACATCGTTGCCCGCCTGGTCGCGGAGTATGCCGGGCGCGATCTCAAGCAGACCATCGTGGTTGAAAACAAGGCGGGCGCGGGCGGCTCGATGGGCATGGAGCAGGTGGCGCGGTCCACGCCTGACGGCTACACGATCGGCATGGCCACGATGAGCACGCACGGGTCGAATCCGGCCGTGTATCGCAAGATGAATTACGACCCGATCAAGGACTTCGCGCCCGTGGCCAACGTGCTGGCGGTGCCCAGCATTTTGGCCATCAACCCGAATATTCCGGCCAAGAACATGGCCGAATTCGTGGCGCTGGCCAAGAAGGCGCCGGCTGACCGATACAGCTTTGCGTCGCCCGGCGTCGGGTCGCTGGGGCATGTGAACATCGAGAATTTCATGATGCTGTCCGGCATCAAGTTGCTGCACGTGCCTTACCGTGGGGCCGGCCCAGCGCTGAACGACGTGATGGGCGGGCAGGTGGATGCCATCACCGACAACCTGTCTTCCACGCTGCCGCAAGTGCAGGGTGGCAAGCTGCGTGCGTTGGCCGTGCTGGGCGCCCAGCGTTCGCCGCTGTTGCCTGACGTGCCGACCTATATCGAACTGGGTTATCCCGACATGGGCACCGGCGGCTGGTTCGGATTGGTGGCTCCCGCCGGTACGCCGACGGCCGTTATCGACCGCCTGAACCAGGCGGTGCGCGCGGCGATGCAAGACCCCGAGTTCCGCAAGAAGGCCGAAGACGTGGGTGGTACGCTGATGCCCACGACGCCCCAAGAGTTCCAGGTCCAGATCGAACAGGCCCTGGCCCGCTACGCCAAGGTGGCCAAGGCCGCCAACATTCAGGCTGACTGACGATGACGCTTGCCGATTTCAACGTGGTTTCCGTGCATGAACCTCAGGGGCCGGCCTTGCCGCTGGTCTGTGATTCGCCGCATAGCGGTGAACGCTATCCCGACGATTTCGGGGCGGTGGCAACGCAGGCGCAATTGCGCCAGGGCGAAGACACGCACGTGGACGCGTTGTGGTCGGCGGCGCCTACGCTGGGCGCAACGTTAATTGCCGCGCACTTTCCGCGCGTGTACATCGACCCGAACCGCACCTTGCAGGATCTGGACCCGGAGCTGCTGGCGGAACCGTGGCCGCAGCCGCTGTCCCCGGGCGAGAAGACTCGCTTGGGCAAGGGGCTGATCTGGCGCCGCATGGACAAGGCTACGCCCATTTACGATCGCAAGCTGAGCCTGGCAGAAGTGCGGCATCGCATTCAGGCTTACTACGAGCCCTATCACGCGGCGTTGTCGCAGGCGATCAGCCGAGCTGAACAACGCTTTGGCGCGGTGTGGCATCTGAACCTGCATTCCATGCCCAACGACGCTTACGAACGCCTGGGCCGGCAAAGCGAGCATCCGCTGGCGGACTTCGTGCTGGGGGATCGGGATGGCACGACGTGCGAACCCGAGTTCATCGCGCTGATCGAAAAGGCGCTGCGCGACCTGGGCTATACCGTCGCGCGCAACGACCCTTACAAGGGCGTGCAGTTGATTGCGCAGATTGGCCAGCCGGCGCTGAACCGGCACAGCTTGCAGGTGGAAATTCGCCGTCCTTTGTACATGGACGAAGCCACGCGCGAACGCAACGCCGGCTTTGATTTGCTGCGCGGGCATTTGACGACGGTGCTGGCCCAGGTGGCCGATTACGTGCGCGTGCGCATGGAAGCGGCTACGTCGACAAAATAGAGTCGTTTGTGTGGCTGTACCCAGGCAAAAAGCCGGCGTT
>NZ_JBLVOL010000064.1:62439-80179 GCF_053543755.1 Achromobacter semiaridum
GATCAACGCCGGCTTTTTGCCTACCGCTTAAGTTTCCGTTTGCCGCGCCGTTGTCGCTAGGAACACGCTGCGCCAACGGTGGCCGCGGCGCAAGGGAACCGTAATGCTAGAGAAGAAGATCAACGGATTTTCGGTGGTGGCGTACGCGACGCAACCCGAGGGGCGCACGCCGCCTCGGGCGTTCTTGGAGACGCGGCGCCTGGTGGCCAAGGTCAAGGAAGGCGAAGCCGATGCGCAGCAGGTGCTGGACCCCGATGGCGCCGAGCCGGCCCCGGCCCCGGCGCCGCCCGAAGGCCAGCCGTTCGAGATTTTTGTCAGCCGCCGCTTTCGCAGCGCGATCGAAGCGATGTCCGCCGCGCGCAATGCGCTGGACCGCGTGACCAGCGTGGACGAAGACGGCGTGCCGGATCCGTTGCCGGAATAAGCATGGGGCGGGGCGGGCGGGCATTGACGGCCCGCTGCCGCCGCAGCTTGCAGCACCGTCAGGTCAAGGTGCTGCGCATCAGGATGTTGGTCAGCGCGCGCGTGGGTTTGTTGGGCGCGGGCGCCGAGATGACGATGAATTCCACCTGCGGCAAGGGCGGCAATGGCGTCGCGCCGCCCGGCACGGCCAGCCCTGCCGTGGACAGATGCGAAGGCTGCACGGTAATGCCCAGCCCCGCCCGCGCGGCCGCTTGGCAGCCCGCGTAGCTGGTGCTGGTGCACACGATCTGCCAGCTGCGCCCGGCGCGCGCCAGGGCGTCCAGCGTCAGCGTACGCGTCACGCTGGGCTCGCGCAGCAATATCAACGGCAGCGGCGCGTCCGCCGCGAACCGCAGGCCTTCCTTGGCGCGCCACAGCAGCGCTTCCTTGTGCAGCGTCTGCCCCCGGCGATCGCCGCGCCGCCGCTTGCCGATCATCACGTCCAGCTCGCTGTCGTCCAGCAGTTTGTAAAGCTCGCTGGTGACGCCGATGGTCAGGTCCAGTTCCACCTCGGGATGCGCCAGCCGAAACGCGGCCAGCACCTCGGGCAGCGGCCCCATCGCCAGGTCGTCCGACGTGCCCAGCCGCACGCGACCGCGCAGGCGCGGCGCATCGAACAGCCGCGCGGCGCGTTCGTGCGCGTCAAGAATGATCTCGGCGTGCACCAGCAGGCTGCGGCCGTCGCTGGTCAACGCCAGCGAATGCGTGTCGCGCAGGAACAGGCGCCGGTTCACGGACTGTTCCAGTTGGCGGATATGTTCGCTGACGGTGGGCTGCGTCAGGCCCAGGCGGCGGGCGGCTTCGGTAAAGCTGGGGGCGCCGGCGGCCACCGTGAAGGTCTTGAGCCACAAGGGATTAAGCATGTCGCGCCGATATGGTTATAGGACTTTTCGATGACAGTCAAAGTAATCAATGGGCTTCACGATAGCAAGCGGCCCGCCTATAGTTTTCCGTAATTTCCTGGAAACCTAGCCATGCGCCGCTTTTTACCTGACCAATTCACCCTGATCCTGATCGCCACCGTGGCGTTCGCCAGTTTTTTCCCTGCCGTGGGCAGGGGCGCCACGTTCATGATGGTGGCCAGCAACGTGGCGATATCGCTGCTGTTCTTCCTGCACGGCGCGCGCCTTTCCACGGATGCCATCGTGGCGGGCGTCAAAGACGTGCGCCTGCATGCCTTGATCCTGGCCTGCACCTTCATCCTGTTTCCCGCGCTGGGGCTGGGCTTGCGGGCCTTGTTCCCGGGGCTGCTGACGCCTTCGCTGTGGTTGGGCGTGCTGTTCGTGTGCACGCTGTCTTCCACGGTGCAGTCTTCCATTGCCTTCACGTCAATGGCGCGGGGCAACGTGCCGGGCGCCATTTGCGCGGCTACCGCGTCCAACTTGCTGGGCACCGTGTTGACGCCGTTGCTGGTGGCGGTGTTGCTGCATCGGCAGGGCGGCGGGCACGGGCTGGCTGACGCGGGCCGCATCCTGTTGCAGCTGCTGCTGCCGTTTGCGGTGGGCAGCCTGTTGCGGCCGTGGATCGGCGCCTGGGCGCAGCGCAACAACCGCACCCTGTCCAAGGTGGATCGCAGTTCGATTTTGCTGGCCGTTTACACGGCCTTTAGCGAAGCCGTGGCGCAGGGCATCTGGCACGCGTTTCCGGCGATCGATCTGGCCACGATGGTGCTGGTCAATGCATTGCTGCTGGGCTCGGTGCTGGTGATTACGACGTGGGGCAGCCGCAAGCTGGGCCTGTCCAAAGAGAACGAAATCACGCTGGTATTCTGCGGGTCGAAGAAGTCACTGGCGTCCGGCATTCCGCTGGCCACCGTGCTGTTTGGCACGTCGCAGATGGGCGTGGTGGTGCTGCCCTTGATGATCTTTCACCAGATGCAGCTGATGGTGTGCGCCGTGTTGGCACGACGCTATGCGGAACGGCAGCCGCCGGCACAGGCTGCCGTGGCGGGGGCGTAGTCGGCAATGGCGGCGGTCGTGGTAAAACGCCTGCGCAAGCCGCCAACGTCCGCTGTCAGCCGCCGTCGCGTGGAACGATCTTGCCCGTGGGATGCCAGTACACGGCGCCATCGCGTTCCGACACCGTCAGCGCGGTCAGTCGCCCGTTCTTGCACGGCCCACCGACGCATAGTCCGGTGTCGGGCTGATAGGTCGCGCCATGGCGCGCGCACATGATGAGGTCACCCGCGCGGGTGAAGAAGCTGCCTTCCCAGTCCAGTTCCACGCCCACGTGGGCACAGCGGTTCAGGTAGCCATGCACGCGGTCCTGATAACGGACGAAAAAGGCGGTGGTCTGACCAGCGCCGTCGGATACCGGCACTTTGACGCCCAGGCCGCCGTTGGCCAGGTCGGATGCCGCACAGACGCGGACTTCGGAGGCAAGTGAGGGTTCCTGCATGGCGGGCCTTTTACGAAAGGGTGCGATGTTCGGTCAGGGCGGCGGGGCTTGTCAATCCGCCGGGCGGTTCCCCGGGCTGTTCGCCGGCCCGCCGGCCGGGGCGTCGCCAACGTCGGCGTCTTCGTTTGACGCAGCGTCGGCGTCTTCATTTGATGCGGCGCCGTCCTGCTGGCGCGCCCACATCCCCGCGTACACGCCGCGTTGCGCCAGCAACTGCGGATGGCGCCCGCGTTCGATGATGCGCCCTTCGGACAGCACGATGATCTCGTCGGCGTCGGCCACGGTGGACAGGCGGTGCGCGATGATGAGCGTGCTGCGGCCTTGGCTGACTTCGCGCAGGTTCGCCTGAATCTCGCGCTCGGTGTGGGTGTCCAGCGCGCTGGTGGCCTCGTCGAACAGGAAAATGGCCGGGTTCTTCAAGATGGTGCGGGCGATGGCCACGCGCTGCTTTTCCCCGCCCGACAATTTCAGCCCGCGCTCGCCCACCATGGTCTGGTAGCCGTCCGGCATGGTCATGATCAGGTCGTGGATGTGCGCCAGGCGCGCCGCGGCTTCGATCTCGGCGTCGGTCGCGCCGGGTCGGCCGTAGCCGATGTTGTAGTGAATGGTGTCGTTGAACAGCACCGTGTCCTGCGGCACCACGCCGATCGCGGCGCGCAGACTGGCCTGCGTGACGTTGCGCACGTCCTGGCCGTCCACCAGGATGGCGCCGCTGTCCGCGTCGTAGAAGCGGAACAGCAGGCGGGCGATGGTGGATTTGCCGGCGCCCGACGTGCCGACCACCGCCACGGTCTTGCCCGCCGCAATGGTGAAGCTCACGCCCTTCAAGATGGGGCGGCGCGCGTCATAGCCAAAATACACGTCGCGAAATTCCACTTCGCCGCCCGCCACGCGCAGCGGCTGGGCGTCGGGGCGGTCGGCCACCTCGCGGTCCTGCCCCAAGAGTTCGAACATGCGTTCCATGTCGATCATGGCCTGCTTGATTTCGCGGTAGATGAAGCCGAAGAAGCTCAGGGGCTGGTACAGCTGCAACAGGTAGGTGTTGACCAGGACAAAGTCGCCCAGCGTGTAGCGGCCCTGGGCGATGCCGGTGGCGGCCATCCACATCACCAGCGTCAAGCCCACCGAAATGATCGCGGCCTGGCCCACGTTCAGAATCGACAAGCTGACCTGGCTGCGCACGGCGGCGCGCTCGTAGCGCGTCAGGGAAGCGTCGTAGCGGCGCGCCTCATGCTCTTCATTGCCAAAGTACTTGACCGTCTCGTAGTTCAACAGGCTTTCAATGGCCTTGGTGTTGGCTTCTGAATCGGTTTCGTTCATCTGGCGTCGGAACTTGGCGCGCCATTCCGTCACCGCAAGCGTGTAGGCCATGTACAGGATGACGGTGGCGCCGGTGGCCGCGGCCAGCCAGATGTCGAACATCTTCCACAGCACAATACACACCAGCCCGATTTCAAAGAACGTGGGCAGGATGTTGAACAGCAAAAACGACAGCAGCGTCTGGATGCCCTTGGTGCCGCGTTCGATGGCCCGTGTCAGCCCGCCGGTCTGGCGCGACAGGTGAAAACGCAACGCCAACGCATGCAGGTGGCGAAAGATCTGCAAGCCCACCGCGCGGATGGCGTGCTGGCCGACGCGGGCGAAGATGGCGTCGCGCAATTCCGAGAACAGCAGCGACAACACGCGCGCGGTGCCATAGGCCAGGATCAGGCCCAGTGGCACCGTCACCGCGCCGGGCGCGCCCTTGCCCAGTTCGTCGATGGCGTGTTTGTAGATCAGCGGCACATAGACGGTGGCCGCCTTGGCCGCGAACAGGCACAGCAATGCGGCCACGACGCGCACCTTCAGGCCGGTCTTGCCGGGCGGCCACAAGTACGGGAACAGGGTACGCAAGGTGGAAAAACCGCCGCGATTCTTCGGGGGCGCGTCAGGGGAATTCATGGCTGGCCTTGGGGGGCGAAAGCGGGGGGTGGAGCGGTGTGAAGGGCATTATCCGGCACGGGCGCTATTATTTGGGTGATAACCCCTGGTATTTACGGACCATTGCCTGGGGATGTCAGACCGGTATCGCAATGCGGGCGCAGCTCGGCAAGCCCGCTTTTTTATCTCTTCAATCCGGGGTTGGCCGGGCTGTGCCCCTGGATTGCGCGACCTGGCGCGTATTCGCCGCGCGAGCGTTGCGTTGCACGTTTCGGAGGGCTTATGGCGAAGGTACCCGCAGTGAAATTGAACGACGGCAGCAACATCCCGCAATTGGGGCTGGGCGTTTGGCAGGTGCCCGACGACCAGGCGGCCGCCAGCGTCAAGGAAGCCTTGGCGGCCGGCTACCGGTCGGTGGACACGGCGGCCATCTACGGCAACGAGGCAGGTGTGGGCGCGGGGCTGCGCGCGTCGGGCGTGGCGCGTAAGGACCTGTTCATCACCACCAAGCTGTGGAACGACAAGCACGGCTATGACGACGCGCACAAGGCCATGGACGAAAGTCTGGAAAAGCTGGGCTTGGCTTATGTGGACCTGTACCTGATCCACTGGCCGGTGGCGGGCAGCACCCAATTCCTGGATGCCTGGCGCGCGATGGTCGAAATGAAGGCAGACGGCCGCGCGCGTTCGATCGGTGTGTCCAACTTCACGCAGGCCAATCTGCAACAGCTGATCGAAGCGTCCGGCGTCACGCCGGCGGTGAACCAGATCGAGCTGCATCCGGGCTTCGCCCAGGCCGACCTGCGGGCTTTCCACGCCAAGCACGGCATCGCCACCGAATCCTGGAGCCCACTGGCACAGGGCGGCGTGACGAAGGAAAAAGTGATCGTGGACCTGGCGGCCAAGCACGGCAAGTCACCCGCGCAGATCACGCTGCGCTGGCACGTGCAAAGCGGTCTTATCGTGATTCCGAAGTCGGTCACGCCCGCCCGCATCCGCGAGAACATCGACATTTTTGATTTTGAATTGTCAGCGGATGAGATGGCCGCGATCGACGGCATCAAGAACGGCGCGCGGCTGGGGCCTGATCCGGAACAGTTCGGCCGATAGCCGGCCGGGGGCAGGGTCTGGCACAAGACCCAAGGCCCCGGACACGGCGCGGGAATGGGGCTGCGGGGCCCCATGGCCGGCCTAGTGCTTCAGCGGGAACACCCAGTAGCGGACGATGACCACCAGCAGGATGGTCAGCGTGATCCACGACGCCCAGTGCCAGGCGCCCGTGCCCAACAGCGCGGCCAGCAGGCCGAAGACGCTGAGCACGCCTAGCAGGATGGGCGCGCCCCATACGAACATGAAGCCGCGACCGCCGCGGCCTTTGGCGTGGCGGGGGCTCATGCGGGGGTCCTTTGCGGGGCGGCGGCGGCCTGATGCTTTTTCACCAGCTCGTTGATGCGCGCCTCGGTGGCGCGGCGCCGCGCAATCCACAGGTACAGGCCGCTGACCAGCACCACGATGGTGATGAGGTCAAGCAAGGCCCAGATGATCTTCAGCGGCAGGCCTGCGTAATCGCCAAAGTGCAGGGGGCGCGACACTTCCAGCGCGGTCAGGTACCACGGCATCTTGGCCACGGTGGTCAGTTCGCCGGTTCTGCCGTCGACCAGCACAGGCGTGTTCAGCTTCGAAGTCAGCGGCGTATCGCCGCGCATCCAGGCGATGTAGTGGTGCGGGCTGCCGAAGGCGTTGCCCGGGAAGGCGATGAACGACACCTCGTTGCCCGGCATGGCTTTCTTGGCCGTGTCGGCCGCCAGCTGCGCCGAGGCCAGCTGCGTGGGCACGGTCTGCCCCTTGTAGGGTTCCAGAATGCGGACCAATTCAGTGGACTGCCACAGACGGAACAACGGGGTGGACAGTTCGTTGATGACGCCGGTAAAGCCCACCACGAAGGCCCACACCAGCGTCACGATGCCCAGCAGGTTGTGCAGGTCCAGCCACTTCAGGCGCGTGGACCGGGCAGCGCGAACAGTGCCGAACTCCAGCTTTTTCATGAACGGGCCGTACAACACCACGCCCGACACGATAGCCACACAGAACAGCAGCCCCATGAAGCCCAGGAACAATTCGCCGGGCAGGCCGGCAAACAAATCCACATGCAGGGCCAGCATGATGCCCATGAACGAGAACTTGTCTTCGGTATATAGCGGGCCTTCAAGCAGCACGTCGCCGGTGCGGCCATCCATGCGGACCGCGTGCCCGGACGCCTGGCCATCGCCCGGTTTTTTGGCCATGCCGACATACACCTGGGGTTCGTCCGGGTCGAAGAAAAGGTAATCAACCACTTCGCCCGGATACAGGGTCAACGCGCTGGAGACCAGCTTGTCCAGGTTGGCGGGCGGCGTATTGGCCGGCACGTCGGACAGCGGCTTGGCGTCATCCAGCCAGTGTTCGATTTCGTGATGAAAGACCAGCGGCAAGCCCGTCAGGCAGATGATGAGCAGGAAGATGGTGCAGACAAGGCTGGTCCACTTGTGGATCCAATACCAGGTTTTAATGGTGGACGCGGCTGTCATGGCGGCGGAAGGGGGCGGCGGCGCGCGCGGCCTCCTTTAAGCTGTTTGTGAGGAAGGCGGAACATTATCACGAATAATAGCGATTCTCGTAACGGAATATTTGACCCCCGGATGGCCAGGGGTGCAAGGCCGGCGTCAACTAAAGCGGGTTAAAAAGACAGGTCGGGAGTGACCGGGCGCGAGCCGCCACGGTTTGTTTCAAGGGACGGGTCTTGCCCGCCCCGCAACGGGCAGTCGAGAAGCATCATGGAGCAGCGATTTTTAAAAGTTCCGCGCAACGAGCGCGGCCGCGATTTCGCGGTAGGCGACGTGCACGGGCATTTTTCGCGTTTGCAGGAAAGCCTGGACCGGCTGGGTTTCGACCCGGCTCGCGACCGGCTGTTTTCCGTGGGCGACCTGGTTGATCGCGGGCCTGAAAGCGAGGCCGCGCTGCACTGGCTGGCCCAACCCTGGTTTTTCGCGGTGCAGGGCAACCACGAAGACTATGCGATTCGCCACGTGCGTACGGGGCAGGTGGACGTGATCAACTGGCGCGGTTACGGCGGCGGCTGGTTTCTGGACCTGCCTGCCGACCAGCAGCAAGTGTTTGCCGACGCGTTTGCCAAGCTGCCCATCGCTATCGAGGTCGAGACGCGCGAGGGGGCGGTGGGCCTGCTGCATGCGGATTGCCCGGTGCTGTTCTGGCCCCGCCTTGAATTCGCGCTGCAGGATCGCTACAAACGCACCAGCGCGGCGTGCCAGTGGTCACGCGACCGCTTGCGGCAGATGAACCGCACGGGCATCCAGGGCGTGCGGGCGGTGGTGGCCGGGCACACGCCGGTGGCCGCGCCGCTGGTCCTGGGCAACGTCTATCACATCGATACCGAGGGCTGGCGGTCCGGCTTCTTCACGTTCCTGGACCTGGAATCGCTGACCGCCTGGCCGCACGAGGTCGTGACGGAACTGGCGGTAGAGGAGTAGGTCGGCCGGTTACAGAGGCCGCGCGATGACCGAGCTGGACGTGGATACCGCGCTTGCGCGGGCAGCAGCATCGTCAGCGCTGCCCGATGCCGGTATGCCCGAAGCCGGTACGCCCGATGCCGGTACGCCCGAAGCCGGTACGCCCGATGCCGGTACGCCCGAAGCCGGTATGCCCGCTGCCGGTAATCCAGAAGTCGCTACACCCGCCATCGCTGCCGGTGCGACATTCGCGGCGTTGGGTGCCTGAAGGGGCTGCAACGGCGGCTGCACCGCGCCGTTGTTCGAATTTTGCGGCAGCACGGCACCACCCGGGGCCGGCAGCGGCTTGACAGACGTATCCACCCCGTCGGTGCTGCGGTTGTTGTTCAGGAAATCGGTCAGCGCATCACCCGACGACAAATCCAGCGAAGCCACCGCCTGCCCGGGCGGGAATTCCGCAAAATAGTATTCGCCGTTATCCACCAACAGCCCGTCCGGACGGGGCGGCTGCTTGGCTTCGGGCATGCCCTTCAATACCGGCTGCATGTAGTCCAGCCACGTGGACAACGCCAGGCCGCTGCCGAATTCGTTGGTGCCCAGGGACTTGGGCTGGTCAAAGCCCATCCAGACGGTCGTGGCCAGATCAGGCGTGAAGCCCGAGAACCAGACGTCCACCGCATCATTCGTGGTGCCCGTCTTGCCGCCCACGTCGTTGCGCTTCAGGACCTGATGCGCGCGCGCGGCCGTGCCGCTGGTCGTCACGCCGCGCAGGATGTCGTCCATGACCCAGGCGGTGCGCGGGTCGATGGCGCGCGCCGCCTCGTCGCCCGCCTTGACCGGTTGGGCCTGCATCAGCACCTTGCCAGAACGGTCGGTAACGTGGTCCACCAGATACGGCGTCACGCGATAACCGCCGTTGGCGAAGACGCCATAGCCATTGACCACCTGCAACGGCGTGGCGCCACCCGCGCCCAGCGCCAGCGGCAACACCGCCGGCCAGCGCGATTTGTCAAAGCCGAAACGGGTCAGATAGTCCTGCGCGTACTGCGGCGAAATCGCTTGCAGAATGCGGATCGACACCATGTTCTTGGACCGGTACAAGCCTTGGCGCAACGTCAGCATCGGTTCGTACTTGTTGCCGTCGTTCTTGGGCTGCCAGTCCTTGGAGCCCGTTTGCGCGGCCGTCAACATGAACGGCTGGTCCGAGATCTGCGTAGCGGGGGTAAAGCCGCGTTCCAGGGCGGCGGCATAGACAAAAGGCTTGATGTTCGAACCGGGCTGGCGCCAAGCCTGCGTCACGCGGTTGAAGTTGCCCCGGTTGTAGTCAAAGCCGCCGATCATGGCGCGGATCGCGCCGTCCTGGGGCGCCATCGACACCAGCGCCGCTTGCAGCGCCGGCATGTTGATGATTTCCCAGGTGTCGCTGTCCTTGCCGCCCGTCTTGTGGATGTACACGACCGAACCGCGACGGATGCGCTGGCTGTCGCCGGCCTTCGGGTTCAAGGCGCGGGCCACCACGGCCAGGGCCTTCTTGTCCGAAATGGTGATGATGTCGCGCGCGCTGCGGGCCACCTTCACCTCGGTAGGGCTGGCCGACAGCACCACGGCCGCCAGCAGGTCTTCGCTGTCCGGCGTCTTGTCCTGCACGCCGTCCAGAATCTCGTCCAGCGCTTGCGCATCGCTTTCAACGCCGTCAGGCAAATCGATCTGGTCTTCCGGCCCGGGATACACGGCGCGGCGCGTGTAGTCCATGACGCCATCGCGCACCGCGCGGTAGGCAGCTTCCTGGGCCTTGGAATCGATGGTCGTGTAGACGTCGATGCCCTTGGAATACGTTTCTTCCTGGAACACGCCATACATCAACTGGCGCGCCAGTTCCGACGGGTAATCGCCGTGCACCGCGAAGCCGCGCGCGCTGGTGCCGTCGGCGCCGCGGATTGTCAGGCGTTGCTTGAGCGCTTCGTCGGCCTGCTCGGGCGTGATGTAGCCCAGCGTCTTCATGCGGCCCAGCACGTAGTGCTGGCGGATCTCGGCACGCGGGAAATTGGTGATGGGGTTAAAGCGCGACGGGGCCTTGGGGATGCCGGCCAGCATGGCGGCTTCCGCCGGGGTCACTTCCGACAGCGGCTTGCCGAAGTAGGCGCGCGACGCGGCCGCGAAGCCATAGGCGCGGTGCCCCAGGTAGATCTGGTTCATGTAGAGCTCAAGGATCTGGTCCTTGGTCAGCTCGTTTTCGATCTTGAACGTGAGCAGCAGCTCGTACAGCTTGCGCGAATACGTCTTCTCGGAAGACAGATAGAAATTGCGCGCCACCTGCATCGTGATCGTGCTGCCGCCTTGCGACTTCGAGCCCTTGACCACGTTGGTCAGCACCGCGCGCGCCACGCCCATCCAATCCACGCCGCCGTGGCTGTAGAAGCGGTCGTCTTCAGCGGCCAGCACGGCCTGGCGCATCACCGGCGGAATCTCGTCGAACCGCAGCACGTTGCGGTGCTCTTCGCCGTACTCGCCGATCAGCACCTTGTCGGCCGTGTAGATGCGCAGCGGCACACGCGGCCGGTAGTCGGTCATGGCGTGCAGGTCGGGCAGGCTGGGCCAGGCCAGGGCCAGTGCCAGCCCAAGCACGACGGCGCCGCACGCGCCGACGCCAGCCGCGACGATGCCCGTCTTGACCAGGATGCGTTTCCAGGGAAGGCCCGATTTGCCGCCCGGGGTGGCGGAGGATTGCTGGGGGGTGCTCATTGCAGGCGATTCTAGGACAGAACGCTATAGACCGGCCATGGCGTCATAAGGTTTCAGTAACCAAACTTGCCGAAGCCAGGTGGGGGGCGTGTGCCGCTGTAGATATAGGGACGGGGTCTAGCATACGCGCGACGCGGCTTGCGCGCGCGAGCGACGGGAATTGCGCTGTGAAATGTATTGCGCGCGGTGACAAACAGCAAGGCCGGTTGCATGCGCGTGTTGCGATTCAGCTTTCGGTAAGGTGTCAAGAGCCCTGTTGATACCGCTGCGGCGGCGCGCCCAACGCACGGTGGAACATGGCGCTGAACGCGCTGGGGCTGCGGTATCCCAGGTCGGCGGCGATGCGCGCCACGGGCACCCCTTCCGACAATCGGCAGACCGCGTCCGCCAGGCGCACCTGCTGCACCCATTGCCGGTAATTCAGGCCCAGTTCGGCCTGGAACAGCCGGATCAGCGTGCGCGCGCTGGCGCCCACCTGGCTGCCCCAGGCTTCCATGCCGCGTTGCAGGCCGGGCCGGTCCAGGATGGCCGCGCAGATGGTCTGCAAGCGGCGGTCGCGCGGCCACGGGATCTGGATGGGAAGCACGCGCGCGGCCGCCAGTTCGGACAGGATCAGCGCGGCGACCTGTTCGGCCCGGCCGCCCAGCGGATAGTCGATGGGCTCGGCCGTCAGCGTCAGGATCAGTTCGCGCAGCAGCCCGCTTACTTCCACCACCTGGGGTTGCGGCCAGAAGGCGGCGGCGGCATCGGCCTGGATGTACAGCGAGCGCATCGACACGGCGCCCACCATGTCGACGCCATGAGGCACCCCGGCCGGCACCCACAGCGCGCGCAGCGGCGGCAGCGCCCAGAGGCCGCTGGGCGTGGTGACCCGCATCACGCCTTCGGCCGCGTAGATCAGCTGCGCGCGCGGATGCGAGTGCGCGCCCGTCTGCGCGCCCGCTCGAAATTCCTTGGCCAACGCGGTGACGACGCGCGGGCGATCCTGGTAGTCCTGCGCGTTGATGCTGCGGGCGGGGTCGGGCGGGGCAAGACGGGTGGCCATGATGTCACTTCCAACCAAAGGATGACGCCGCGACGGCGGGCAGGGTGGCGCTATTTTGTCACTTGCTCGATGAAAATTGGCAGATCCTCGCCGTGGCCGGTTTCTACACTGATGGCTGGCTTTGGCTGTCAGCCAACCACAACCCAATCGCAAAAGCCGCCCATGACTCCCGCCCAGAATCCCATTGCCGGCATGTCGGACGCCAACGTGCCCGCGCCTGCCGCCGCGCCACTCTCCGCGCCGGCCTCCGCCCCATCCGCCGCGTCATCTACCGCCTATAAAGTGCTGGGCGCGATCAGCGTGGCGCATTTGATGAACGACATGATCCAGTCGATCCTGTTGGCCATCTACCCCATGTTGAAGGATTCATTCAGCCTGTCGTTCGCGCAGATTGGGCTGATCACCTTGGTCTATCAGTTGGCGGCCTCGCTGCTGCAACCCTTTATCGGCCTGTACACCGACCGCCATCCCAAGCCGTATTCGCTACCCGTGGGGATGAGCTTCACGCTGGCGGGGCTGTTGCTGCTGTCGGTGGCGCCGTCGTTCGGCTGGCTCCTGGTGGCTGCCGTGCTGGTCGGCACGGGGTCGTCGGTGTTCCACCCCGAATCGTCGCGGGTTGCGCGCATGGCCTCGGGCGGCCGGCACGGCCTGGCCCAGTCGCTGTTCCAGGTGGGGGGCAACGTGGGGTCGGCGCTGGGGCCGCTGCTGGCAGCGCTATTCATCATTCCGCACGGCCAGCGCAGCGTGGCCTGGTTTGCCTTCGCGGCGCTGTTCGGCATCGTGGTGCTGACCGGCATCGGCCGTTGGTACAGCGCCAACCGCGTCATCTTGAAGCCGCGCGTGCGCGCGGCGGGCGCCGGCAACGGGCTGTCGCGCAATCGGGTGATCGGCGCGCTGGCGGTGTTGGGCGTGCTGATATTTTCCAAGTACTTCTACCTGGCCAGCCTGAACAGCTATTTCACGTTCTATCTGATCGACAAGTTTGGCTTGTCGGTGCGCGAGGCCCAGTTGTACCTGTTCCTGTTCCTGGCCGCGGTGGCGGTGGGCACGGTGGTGGGCGGGCCGGTGGGCGATCGCATCGGCCGCAAGATCGTGATCTGGGTGTCTATCCTGGGCGTGGCGCCGTTCACCTTGTTGCTGCCCTACGCCAATCTGTTCTGGACGGCGGCGCTGGTGGTGATCATCGGCATGGTGCTGGCGTCGGCGTTTTCCGCCATCGTCGTCTACGCGCAGGAATTGGTGCCGGGCAAGGTCGGCATGATTGCCGGGCTGTTCTTTGGCTTTGCGTTCGGCATGGGCGGAGTGGGGGCGGCCGCGCTGGGCAAGCTGGCCGACGCCACCAGCATCGGCTATGTGTACCAGGTGTGCGCGTATCTGCCGCTGCTGGGCGTAGTGGCGATCTTGTTGCCCAGCGTCGAAAAGCCGCGGTGATGCAGTCCCGCGTTGATCCGGGTTAGTGCTTTTGGCCGACTGGCGGGGGCGAACCACAATAATTAATCTAGGGTTTGCCCCTCGTTCCTTTCGATTGTCAGTCACCTGAAAGGTTTAACTGTCAAATACTGCAAAGGGGCATCCGGGCGCCCCTGGCTTGGCGTATTCTTCTGGACATGCCGCGCAATCGTCTTGGCGCGGTAGGTAAAGGTTCAGGACAACGTCGCGCCCTCGCTACGGCGTATCGCCGTTCATCGAGGCTGCGACGTTTCGTCCTTCTGGTAACAAAAAGCATCAAGCATGCTGACGTGTAACGCGTATCCATCCATGAACCCAGTGCAACAGCAGGCCTGAACCGACGGCATTCGTGCCTGAAGCGCGGCCGGCAGAAAACCATGACGACTTCCTTATTCTTCCTGATGTGGGCGTTGGCTACGGCCTTGGCGCTACCGCTGTTGCTGCCGTTCCAGTCGCGCGGGGTGAAGGGCGTGCGCGCGTTCATTGCCGCCAACACGCTGGCCGTGCTGGCGCTGCTGGCCTTCGCCGCCGCCAAGCTTGTGCCGCCGGGCGCCTACATCATGGCGTCGAACGCAGCGTGGGTATGCGCGATCAGCCTGGTGTACGTAGGCGTGCGCCAGTTCTTCGGGCTGCGACCGCATATCGCGCGCACCTGCGGCGTCACGGCGGCTTGTGTGCTGGCCTTTGCGCTGCTGCTGTATGGCACGGACCACCTGCAAGAACGCATGCTCCTCAATTCGGGCTTTACCTGCATCAGCGCGCTGCTGACCGGGCGGGTGATCTACCAGCAGCGCGCAAAGATTCGCACGCCGGGTGTGACGCTGTATCTGATGCTGGCCATATTCGGGCTGGCGGCACTGCACGCCACGCGGGTTGCGGTCTATGGCTTCGGTTTCGTGACGCCTTTGTCTTTGCTTGAGCCGTCGTCCTGGGGGCTGTTCTTCATTGTGTGCGGCTCGGTCACCGTGCCGGCGCTGTTCCTGGCATTGCTGCTGCTGGTGCAGACCTGGCTATCCGAGCAGATGCAGGCAGCGCTGACGTTCGACAGCCTGACGCACGCCTATTCCCGGCGCAGCATCCTGGATGAACTGGAACGCGAATTACAGCGCTGTGGCCGCTCGGGCGGCCCGCTGGCCGTGCTGGTGCTGGACATCGACCATTTCAAATCCATCAACGACCGCTACGGCCATGCGGCGGGCGACACCGCACTGCGCCATTTCGCCAAGGTTGCGCAGCACGCCGTGCGCGGCTCCGACCGCTTCGGCCGCCTGGGGGGCGAGGAATTCGTGCTGTTGATGGTGGACTGCGACCCGGCGCGTGCGCTGGTGCACGCGCAACGCGTCTGCGATGCGCTACGCGATACGCCGCTGTACCTGCAAGGGGTGGAAGTGCCCATGACCGCCAGCGGTGGCTTGGCGACGTACCAGCCCGGCGATAGCGCCGATGTGATCCTGGCGCGCGCCGACGTGGCGCTATACCGAGCCAAGGAGCAAGGGCGCGACCGGGTGGAAATGGCGTTTGGCGCGCGCGGCGCGGGCCGCGTGCACGTAGGCGGGCTGGCGGGCATGGCGCCAGCGGCAAACGCGCCGCTGGTGACTCATGAAGGCGCGGGGCACTAAGGCTTGAGGTGTTCCGTCAGGAACTTTTCCATGGCTTCGTAGAACTCGAACTTGTTTTCGTCGTTGTGGAAACCGTGGCCTTCGTTGTCCTTGACCATGTATTCCACTTCAACGCCGCGCGCCTTCAACGCCGCCACCATCTGGTCGCTTTCGTCCTTGGCCACGCGCGGGTCCTTGGCGCCTTGCGCAACGAACAGCGGCGTCTTGATCCGGTCCGCGTGCAGCGCGGGCGAGGTCGCGGCCAGCCGGTCCTTATCGCGTTCGGGGTGGCCGACCATGTCCTGCATCTTGTCCAGCATGGGCTTCCAGTACGGCGGAATGGAGTTCATGAACGTGAACAGATTGGACACGCCCACGTAGTCCACGGCCGCCGCGTACAGGTCCGGCGTGAACGTCACGCCGGCCAGCGTGGCGTAGCCGCCGTAACTGGCGCCATAGATGCCGATGCGCTTGGGGTCGGCGATGCCTTGCTTGACCAGCCACTGAACGCCATCGGTGATGTCGTCCTGCATTTTCAGGCCCCATTGCCCGAAGCCGGCTTCCCAGAACGCGCGGCCATAACCCGTCGAGCCACGGAAGTTCATTTGCAGCACGCAGAAACCACGGTTGGCCAGGAATTGGGTTTCGGGGTTGTAGCCCCAGCCGTCGCGTGCCCACGGCCCGCCGTGCGGGTTGACGATGCAAGGCAGATTCTTGGGATCGCGGCCGGCGGGCAGCGTCAGGTAGCCGTGGATGGTCAGGCCGTCGCGGCTTTGGTAGCTGATGGGCCGCACTTGCGACATGTCGGCTTCCGGAATGGCCGGGTTGATGTCGGCCAGCTTGGTCAGCGTGTCGGCATTGGCGTCATACAAGTAGCGCGAACCCGGCGTGCGGTCGTTGTAGGCGGCCACGATGAATACGGTTTCGTCGCGGTTCGACCCTTGCAGGGCGATGTCATAGCCCTTGAGCTTGTCGGACAGTTTCTTGAACAGCGCTTCGGACTGCGCGTCGAAAAACTTGTATTGCGGCTTGTCGGTCTGGTAGGCGGCCAGCGTCAGCACGCGGCGCTTGCGCGAGTAGCCCGCGCCGTCCAGGTCGACGGTGTCGGGCGTGAAGATCTCTTCTTCGGCGTCGGGTTGCGCGGGGTCGATGACCACCAGCGACAGCTTGTCGCGGCCACGGTTGCTAAGCGCGTAGATCTTCTTGTCGTCGAACGTGAAGAACGACGGGCTGACGTTGGTGCGGTAATCGGTGGTGATCAGCGGGCGGAAGTCGGACGCTTCGTTGTCGCGGTAGAGCAGGGTGGTGTTCAGGCCGTCGCTGGTGACGGCGGCGCGCACCTTGCCCGCATGGTCGGTTTGCCAGCCCACGATGTTGCCCGGGTTCTGCGCCACCAGCACGGCCGCGCCGGTGTGGACGTTGACGCGGTAGACGTCAAAGACCTCGGGGTTGCGTTGGTTGTGGCTGATCAGGACGTGATCGGGATCGTCTTCAAGATCGTCTTCGATGCTGGCGCGCGCGCCCTCATAGGGCGTCAGGTCGGTGATCTTGCCCGTCTTGGCGTTCACGGCCAGCACGTGGAAGTTTTCGTCGCCGCCGAAGTCCTTTTGATAGAGCACCACGTCGGCGCCCTTCCAGAAGTAGTTGGAGATGTCGCGCGCGGTTTCGCTGGTCAGTTGGCGGGGCTCGCCCACCAGTTGGCTGCCTTGCAGCGGCTGCACATAGATGTTCATGCGGGCCGGGTTGCCGTCCACGCTGGTGGGCTGCATGAAGGCCAGCGTGCGGCCGTCGTCGGCCAGGCGGAAGAAGCCGCGTTCCGGATTGCGGAAAAAGTCCTTCAGGGGATAGGCGCGGGGCGGGGGCTGGGTGGCGCAGGCGCCCAGCGTGGTGCCGACGATGCTGGCGGCCAGAATGGTGCGCGTCATGAAGGAAAACAAGGCAGGACCTCCGCGATTTCAATGCGGTCGATAATGCCATAGTCGCGCGGGCGGTGTCGAACCGGCCCCACTTATGCCGCCGTGCCGTTTGCGGGATAATCGCGGCAATTCATCTGGAGAATTACATGTACAGGAATCTGGTCGCGGCATCGGCGCTGGCGCTGGGCCTGGCGGGTTGCTCGCTGGGCATCTCGCAGGACAGCGCATCCCCGCACAGCGAATTCAAGGCGCCGGTCGCGTTCAAGGACGCCTACGCCACCGTGATCCGGCAGTCGAACAACTGCCTGCGCAGCACCGACAACGCCTATCGCGTGGTGTCCGACCTGAACGAGGCGGCGCAGTCGGGCGTGGTGCGCGTGCTGGCCCCGTACACCGACAACGAAATGTCACGCGTGGACCTCAAGGCCAATGGCCCGGCAAGCACCGACGTGAAGATTGTGATGTGGGGCAAGGGCACCTGGGACGCCGCCGCGATGCGCGCCATGCAGGACGCCATCTACTACAGCATCACGTCGTGCAGCACTTACATGCCGCTGGACCCGCGCCCGCCCGTCAAGCCGTCGCGCGACCTGCCCAATTAAGGGCGGCGCGCCGGCCCGAACCCGGTCGGCGCGCGTCAGCCCCCTGGCGGCGCCGCTCAGTCGCCGCCCGGGCGGCGGCGAATGATCTTGAACGTTGCCGTGG